>NZ_KV793021.1:0-6785 GCF_001808325.1 Klebsiella sp. HMSC16C06 | reverse complement strand
CGGTGGCGCTTACGCTTACCGGGGCTACCAATCGAGTACTGGACCGTAGCACCGCGATCCGGGAACCGTCCCCGGTGGCGCTTACGCTTACCGGGGCTACCAACCGAATACCGGACCGTAGGGCGTAGCCCGGATGAGGCGCGTAGCGCCGCTATCCGGGGTTTACACGCCCATCCGGCACGCTTCGCGGGCCACATTATCCATCTCGTCTAACAGCTCGAGCAGCTCCGGCTCCAGGTCCTCGGCGGCGGTACCCGACCGCAGCTGGCTCTCCAGGGTGTGGCACAGCTTTTTCAACCGCGGCACGCCGCTGTAGCTGCAGCTGCCGTGCAGCTTGTGGATCAGATCCACCAGCCCTTCCGGCTGCTCGCCCACCAGCTGCTCTTCCACTTTATTACGCACTTCCGGCATAAAGGCGATCAGCATCTGCAGCATCTCCCGCGCCAGATCCGGCTTCATGGCGGCCTGACGCAGCGCCAGCTGCCAGTCAAGCGTAAGGTTATGGTCGATGACCGGCTCTGCGGGCGGTAGCGCCGCCGGAGCGACGCTGAGCAGGCCGGGCTGATAGCGCAGCAGCAGAGCGTGCAGTTTCTCTTCTTCGATTGGCTTCGCCAGATAATCGTTCATGCCGGCGCTCAACAGCTTCTCCCGCTGGCCCTCCAGGGCGTGCGCGGTGACCGCAATCACCGGGGTTTGCTGATGATGCGACAGATGATGAATCAGCTCGCAGGCGCGGATGCCGTCCATATCCGGCATCTGAATATCCATCAGGATCAGATCCATCTGCAGCCGCTTGGCCTGGTCCACGGCCTGCTGGCCGCTGTCGCAGAGGATCACCTGCTGCACAAGGTCGTCCAGCAGGGCGCCAATCAGCTTCAGGTTAGCCGGATTGTCGTCGACGGCCATCACGGTCATCGGCAGCTTATGGCTGTCGGTTTGCGTCAACGGCGCGGAAGCCGGCGCATGATTGGTGGCCACCAGCGCCGGCAGCAGACGGGTGGTAGTGAGCGGTTTCAACAGGCAGGCAGCGACGCCGTCGCGCTTCAGGGCTTCGGCGCTGACCTGGGCATGACATGGCAGAGCAAGCAGCACGTTGTCAGACATCGCGCAAGCTTTGACTAATTTTTCCCGGTGCGGCGACAAATCGCGCATTGAGACCGGGATGCCGACCAGCAGAATGTCGTACTGCGCTTCCGCCAGCGAGGAGAAGGTAGGGCTATAAACCACCTCCAGCGGCGTGGCGGCCAGCATTTCCAGCGTACACTGGGCCGCCGTCGCGTTGGCCTCCACATAGGCCAGACGCTTGCCCGCCAGCCCGTCGGTGTTCAGCATATCCGGAATGGCGTTCGGGTTGAGATCGAGGCTGATATGGAACCAGAAGGTGGAACCACGGTTTGGCTGGCTGTGGAATGAGATATCGCCGCCCATCTCTTTGACCAGACGCTGGGTGATCACCAGCCCAAGTCCGGTGCCGCCGTGGCGGCGTGAAATGCTGGCATCGGCCTGACGGAAGGCCTGGAACAGTCGGGACTGGTCGCGCTCGGGGATGCCGATGCCGGTATCGTGGATCTGAATTTCGATCTGTACCCGCGAGTTGCTGATGGCTCGCTGCTCCACCAGCACGTCGATATTGCCGTGCTCGGTGAATTTAATCGCATTGCCCACGAGGTTGGTCACAATCTGCTGCAGACGGAGCGGATCGCCAATGACGTTATCCGGCACATTGTTCTTAATGTTCAGCGTCAGCTCCAGCCCTTTATCATGTGCGGAATGCGCCAGCAGGGTGACCACTTCATCAAGCGAGGTGCGCAGCAGGAACGGAATACTCTCCAGAATCAGCTTCCCGGCTTCCAGCTTGGAAAAGTCGAGCACGTCATTGATGATCGCCAGCAGATTATTGGCCGAACGTTCGATGGTGGTCAGGTGGTCGCGCTGCGTGGCGTTGAGATCGGTTTTCAGCGTCAGGCGGGTAAAGCCGATCACCCCATTGAGCGGGGTGCGCAGTTCGTGGGACATATTGGCCAGGAACTCAGACTTAATGCGCGCCGCCTCCTGGGCGCGCTTTTTCGCCAGGTCCAGCTCAACGTTCTGGATCTCCATCTGCTCAAGGGTTTCCCGCAGATCGGAGGTCGCCTGGTCGACGTTGTGCTGCATCTCCTCATGATACGCCGCCAGCGACATAGCCATCGAGTTAATGCCGTTTTTCAACATATCCAGTTCGCCGAGCATAAAACCCTCGACCCGGCTGTCCAGTTGTCCGCGGCGGATGCGGTCGACGGTGTTGACCATATTGCGGATAGGCCCGGTGACGTCGCGCATCAGGCGCCAGCCGAAGATTAGCGCGATGCCAATGCAGAACAGCATCATCACACTGGAGATGAAAATCTCTTTGTACTGCTGGAGGCGGACTGATTTCAGATCCAGCTCCAGCGCGACGTAGCCCAGCATATTGCCCGGCATTTTGGCGTCAGATTCGGGGGACTCATCGGGCGAATAGCTTTCCGAGACGATCGGCGTGCGCAGGATCATGATGTCGCCGTCGCGGATGACGCTGAGACGGCGGGGAAATGCCTCGCCTTTCGGGATCTGCAGTTCGCTGGGGTTGAGCTGGTAATTGGAGGTGACAAACAGCCGGTTATGCGAATCATACACCGAGATGGCCCGCACGATCTCCGAATGACGCCGATGCAGGACGCTGATCAGCTGGCCGATGGATTCGCGGTTTTGCAAATTCATGCCATATTCGCTGGAGACCGCCAGCGGCTCAATAATGCTGGCGCCGGCGTCCTCCAGCTGGCGTTGCAGGTCGTTATAACGATGAGCGACAAAGAAAATACTGAGCAACAGCCCAATCAGGACGGTTGGCGCCAGTATCAGAATCATCATGCGAGCACGCAGGCTGTAGTTGGTCATGCGGTTCCATTATGGGAGAATATAGACATCATCGTTCTGTGCGCGTCGGTGCGCTTCGCGGCACTGCCGCCCTGAACGAGCTCGTTTTATTTGATTGAGACAACTCTCTACGATGGCGCAATTCTACTCTGCAAAACGGCGTGTGACGACGCGCCAGATCATAACCGTTACAGTCAATGACCTCGATCCCTTTGGTCAGGGCGTTGCCCGCCACCAGGGGAAGGCGCTGTTCGTGAGCGGTGTGCTGCCGCAGGAGCAGGCCGAGGTGGTGCTGGTGGAAGACAAAAAACAGTACGCCCGCGCCCAGGTGAAACGCCGTCTAACCGACAGCCCGCAGCGCCAGGCGCCGCGCTGCCCGCATTTTGGCGTCTGCGGCGGCTGCCAACAACAGCATGCCAGCGTCGCGCTTCAGCAGCAAAGTAAACGCGCCGCGCTGGCGCGGCTGATGAAGCGTGAGGTGGATGAGGTCATCGCCGGCATGCCGTGGGGCTACCGCCGTCGCGCGCGCTTAAGCTTGAATTATCAGCCAAAGACCCAACAATTGCAGATGGGTTTTCGCCAGGCCAACGCCAAAGCGATCGTCGATGTGGTGCAATGCCCTGTTTTGGTGCCCCAGCTTGAGGCATTGCTGCCCGCCGTGCGCGAGTGCTTAAGCGCGCTGAGCGCATTACGCCACCTCGGCCACGTCGAGCTGGTGCAGGCGGACAACGGCCCGCTGATGGTGCTGCGCCATACCGCCGCGCTGCCAGCGGGCGACAGGGAAAAACTGGAACGCTTTTCGCAAACTCACGGTCTTTCTCTGTACCTCGCGCCGCAAAGCGAGATACTGGAACATATTCATGGCGAAGCGCCATGGTACACCTCAGACGGACTACGCTTAGTGTTCAGTCCGCGGGATTTTATCCAGGTCAACGACGGCGTGAATCAGCTGATGGTGCGTACTGCGCTGGAATGGCTGGATCTGCAGCCAGAGGACCGGGTACTGGACCTGTTCTGCGGAATGGGCAATTTTACCCTGCCGCTGGCGACGCGAGCCGCCCACGTGGTGGGGGTGGAAGGGGTGCCCGCGCTGGTAGAAAAGGGGCGGGAAAACGCCGCCCTCAATGGTTTATCAAATGTCACTTTCTTCCATGAAAATCTGGAAGAGGATGTCACCCGTCAGGCCTGGGCGAAGCACGGCTTTGATAAAGTGCTGCTGGACCCGGCCCGCGCCGGCGCGCCGGGCGTGATGCCGCATATTATAAAACTGGCACCGCGGCGGGTGGTGTATGTTTCCTGCAACCCGGCGACGCTGGCGCGAGACAGCGAAACCCTGTTGCAGGCTGGATATCAGATTCAACGCCTGGCGATGCTGGATATGTTCCCGCATACCGGTCATCTGGAATCAATGGTGTTGTTTGAGCGCAGGCTTACATAAGGTCATTCACAACGTCGCAGAAGAGCCACCCTGGCCGTCAATGCTGACGCGACCTGCAGGATGACATGTAGAAAGTTGAGGCTTGCCGACTTCGGCAGGCCGGTCCCTTAAGGAGAGGACAATGGTTGCGGTAAGAAGTGCACATCTTAATAAAGCTGGTGAATTTGACCCGAAGAAATGGATCGCGAGTCTGGGGATTTCCAGCCAGCAGTCGTGTGAGCGCTTAGCCGAAACCTGGGATTATTGTCGCGAAAAAACGCAAGGACACCCGCAGGCAGACCTGCTGCTGTGGCGTGGCGTCGAAATGGTGGAGATTCTGTCCACCCTGAGTATGGATCTCGATACGCTGCGCGCGGCGCTGTTGTTCCCACTGGCGGACGGTGAAGTCGTTAGTGAAGAGGTCATGCAGGAGAGCGTGGGTAAATCGGTCGTGACCCTGATTCACGGGGTGCGGGACATGGCCGCTATCCGCCAGCTAAAAGCCACCCATAACGACTCGGTATCTTCCGAGCAGGTGGATAACATTCGCCGCATGCTGCTGGCGATGGTTGACGATTTCCGCTGCGTGGTCATCAAGCTTGCTGAGCGGATCGCGCATCTGCGCGAGGTCAAAGACGCGCCGGAAGATGAACGCGTGCTGGCGGCGAAAGAGTGCACCAATATCTATGCGCCGCTGGCGAACCGCTTAGGTATCGGCCAGCTGAAGTGGGAGCTGGAAGATTACTGCTTCCGTTATCTGCATCCGGCAGAATACAAGCGCATTGCTAAACTGCTCCACGAACGCCGTATCGACCGTGAGCATTACATCGACGAGTTCGTCGGCCACCTGCGCTCGGAGATGAAAGCCGAAGGCGTCAAGGCGGAAGTCTATGGCCGGCCGAAGCACATCTACAGCATCTGGCGCAAAATGCAGAAAAAACACCTCGCGTTTGACGAGCTGTTTGACGTTCGCGCGGTGCGCATCGTGGCCGAGCGTTTGCAGGATTGTTATGCCGCGCTGGGGATCGTCCATACCCACTATCGTCACCTGCCGGATGAATTCGATGACTACGTGGCCAACCCGAAACCCAACGGCTATCAGTCTATTCATACCGTGGTGCTGGGCCCGAGCGGCAAGACGGTGGAGATTCAAATTCGCACCCGGCAGATGCATGAAGATGCTGAGCTTGGCGTAGCTGCGCACTGGAAGTACAAAGAGGGTGCGGGAGCGGGCACCGGCGGTGGCCGTGGCTATGAGGACCGCATCGCCTGGCTGCGTAAGCTGATTGCCTGGCAGGAAGAGATGGCCGACTCTGGCGAAATGCTCGACGAAGTGCGCAGCCAGGTTTTCGACGACCGGGTGTATGTCTTTACGCCGAAAGGCGACGTGGTGGACCTGCCAGCAGGGTCGACGCCGCTCGACTTTGCCTACCATATCCACAGCGACGTCGGCCATCGCTGCATCGGCGCCAAAATTGGCGGCCGTATCGTGCCGTTCACCTATCAGCTGCAGATGGGCGATCAGATTGAAATTATTACCCAGAAGCAGCCGAACCCGAGCCGCGACTGGCTGAACCCTAACCTCGGCTACGTGACCACCAGTCGCGGACGCTCGAAGATCCACGCCTGGTTCCGTAAACAGGACCGCGACAAGAATATTCTCGCCGGTCGGCAGATCCTCGACGACGAGCTGGAGCATCTGGGCATCAGTCTTAAGGATGCGGAAAAACACCTGCTGCCGCGCTACAACTTCAACGAGCTCGATGAACTGCTGGCTGCCATTGGCGGCGGCGATATCCGTCTCAACCAGATGGTCAATTTCCTGCAGGCGCAGTTCAATAAACCGAGCGCCGCTGAGCAGGATGCGGCCGCGCTGAAGCAGCTGCAGCAGAAAACCTACGCCCCACAGAACCGCACCAAGGACAATGGCCGGGTGGTGGTGGAAGGGGTAGGCAACCTGATGCACCATATTGCCCGCTGCTGCCAGCCGATCCCGGGTGATGAGATCGTCGGCTTTATCACCCAGGGGCGCGGGATTTCCGTGCATCGCGCCGACTGCGATCAGCTGGCTGAACTGCAGTCGCATGCTCCGGAGCGCATCGTCGATGCGGTATGGGGTGAAAGCTACTCGGCGGGCTACTCGCTGGTGGTCAGGGTGGAGGCGAACGATCGCAGCGGTTTACTGCGCGATATCACCACCATTCTCGCCAATGAGAAGGTGAATGTGCTGGGTGTCGCCAGCCGCAGCGATACCCGTCAGCAGCTGGCAACCATCGATATGACCATTGAGATTTACAACCTGCAGGTGCTGGGCCGGGTGCTCGGTAAGCTGAACCAGGTGCCCGATGTCATTGACGCGCGCCGTCTGCACGGCGGTTAAGTCCTCTCCAGGCCAGGTCAATGAATGACCGCTGGGGCAATGGCTGCTGAAACTGCCGGCGTTGGCGGCCTCAAAATCGCTGAGACGTTCCTGGAA
>NZ_KV793020.1:0-5694 GCF_001808325.1 Klebsiella sp. HMSC16C06 | reverse complement strand
AGTGTGGCTCGACGACTGGACAGCGCAGCTGGCCAGGAGCCGAAGGGGTCCAGTGTTGTTATGCCTTTCTTATCGTTCCAGGCGTTCGACGGTGGCCAGCAATTGCGGATAGGTCGCTGACTGACACTTTTCATACAGTGATTTAGCTGCGGGTATCCCTTCCAGATAATCATCCGAGTCCCGAATTTCCTGAGCCAGATATTCAATAAAGGCGGGTTCCACAACGGAGCCATTCAGAACATTAAGCAGAACCTGTGTTTCGTCGTCATCGAGAGGAAGGGCACAGGCGCGAACCAGATGCGCATAGCGATCAAAGATATTATTCAGCCGTTCAGTCACCCCTTCCCTGTGGGAGTTCAGATGCGCTCGCAGCTTAGGCGAAGGCGTGAAAGAGGGGTTGCGGGAGATCTCTTTTTTCACTGGTCAACCTCAGAATACTGGCCCGACATCATTAAGAATTTGCGCCGCTCCCTCACGAACTGTCGGTACCATTTACGGGCAACACTGGCAAGATCGTCCTCAGAAGCGTCACAGTAAAGCGTACTCCCCATAAACCCTCCCCCACGGCAAATCTGAGCACCTGTGCTACCTGGGCGTCCCGGGGACTCCAGGTGAACATAGCCACCACTGTCGGGTGCGTAAAAACTGAAAATTTCGCCGGTTTTACGGGATTTTATCGTGAAGTTCATGCTGGCTCTCCTTTGGCTCACCCGCGACTGCGCTTCGCCTCACTGAGTTAAGTGGAACAATTGCTGTTCATTACACAGACAACTGTATGACAGAAGTCATACACAATCAAGCAAGAAGAACAAAATTTAAGCGCAGTAAATATTAATGCTAATGTACGCATCCATTAGCATTAACAACTGGTGCATAAAATGGCTCAGGAATCACAGACTGAACAGTCTCGCGCTTACTTTTACCGCAACTTTACGTACACAATCGAACATCTGACCCGGGATTATCAGGCTGAACTGCAGCGTTATTCTGATGATTCGTGGGAACTGCCTCAGCGAGCCGCACGCCTCAGCGCAGCAGTTAAGCGCTATAAAACGTACCGGATGCTGAGTTTTATTTTTGAGATAGCTGACAGCATCGATCTGGACTTAACCCCGCTTATTGTAAAGCGCCTTTGTATGCGCCTTTTCGGCCGCTCGGGTAGCCAGGACATAATTGTTGCCACTTTTGGGCAGAAGGGTCGCCAGCACCGCAGCCGCGATAATACGCCTGCCATCCTGGATGAAATAGCTTCCCGCTACCGTCTTGCCGCATACTCCTGTCAGGCCTCCACCCTGAGTGATATTGCAAGTGTGAAAAAGCACTATCAGACAGGCATCCGTGCAGCACGGAACAGGGAAAAATAACCTTCCCGGTAATAGCTAATGGATGCGTACATTAGCCTTAACATGAATAGATAGAGGAAAAAGGGGCTACCGGCGAACGGTAACCCCTTCATAAAGGCGCTTCAGGCATGTCAGACCAACGCAGCCCTGAAAAGGCGGGGTTTCCCCCGCCTCCAGGTTGCTACTTACCGTTGGATTCGTAAGCCAGGCTTGCCGCGACCTCCCTGTTCCCGTCCTTCAGCCGGACTTCGCATAAGCGGTTCCGGGTCAGGCATGTGAATATCAAGAGCGTTAAACACACGATTAATACGCACCAGACCAGGGTGTTTCGCGGTAGTTTCATGGTGTACTCCTCCTTGCAAATTGCACGGTAAGAGGCCATACTGGTGTTGACTAGACATTCAGTGGGCCTCGGGTTAATTTGAAAAAATTACTCGGGGCTTTCTGCTTTCTGCCGCACAACACGGTAACAAACCACCTTTACGTCATGAGGCAAAAAGCCTCAAGCGCCACTGCCAGTATACCTTACCCGCTGCCAGACTGACCAGGTATCGCGCCATCATCGTTCTGATTTGCCGCGAAAATATCCGGGTCTGCTCTCAAGCTCCCGCTCGATCAGCTCGTCGGCAAACAAGGGCGCAATCCTGTTGATGCGGCGCACCAGATTCCGGTGGCGGGCGGCGGCTTTCCGCTCGTCGCTCCATCGCTTAATCTGCCTCTCGTCGAGAAAATCCACGCATACCGCATATCCAGCGCCCGCCACCCAGCAAGACATCACTTCTTCAGGTGTCGCCTGCCCTGCCTCCACGACAACGGAAACCAGCTCCAGTGGACCCGGGCAGGGCCTGTGCGGCAGTTTCCAGCGCAGGGAATAGCGCCACTTCATCCGTGGCTCCGGTGTGTCAGCTTGTTCGGGACCTGCCAGCGTTCTGCCTGACGCACAGACTCCGGCGTCTCTCTCACAATGAAGCTGATTTCATGGATGACACCACACAGCGGCTCCCCGGCATCCCGCAGCCAGTCCAGAGAGGCCAGCGAAGCATATCGCGATCGCCAGTGCCAGAAGGCAGGTGCAAGCTCACGCGCGTCAAACTCGTCGCTCCACCGGGTGTACCAGGTGCAGACGGTTTCCGGTGACTGGGGTTCTACGCCGGAACCCCAGATTTTTCCGTTATCCCAGTTTCAGTCCGGCAACCAGCGCATCCAGGTCAATAATCTCATTGCTGCTCTGGAAGGTATAATGCCCGTTCAGCAAAATGTGCTGCCAGGCCACCGGTGATATCCGGGTCAGAGCCTCAATGCCCTTGGCATTGCCTTCCGCTTCCAGTCGTTCCAGCAATCGCGACAGGATCGCCGAGTTGTAATACACGATCGCGTTGGAAATCAGCCGCCCGCACTGGTTACTGATGTCTGTTTCAATGTCATTTTTTCCGGTTAACTCCTTCTTCCCGCCGACTTTGGCCACTGCGGCACGCAGCTGGTGATAAGATTCAATCCGGTTCTGGGAACGGCGGATATTGCGTTCCAGCTGAGGATCGCGCAGATACTTCAGTGTGTAAATACTGCGAACCAGCCGGTCATATTCAAATACTGCCTGTCTTGTCGGATTAGCCGTTGTATATGTGCATAATTTGCGGATCAGCGTTCCCTGCGTCATTTCCTTCATCCCCAGTGTGGCGACGATGCGCTCGAGATTGCTTTTTTCACGGGTGATAAGGTCCAGGTCAATCTGTCCGGCAGGATGAATCAGGCACTTCTTATATGTCGAGGGCTCTCTGGTACAGTACAGCTCCGAAAACTGCCTGTTCAGGTCGGTAAAATGAGGTTCAAATCGAAGGCCAAACCAGTGCAGGATCGCAAAGTTGGCCTTGTTGATGCTGTGCATGTCTCCGGTAATGGCCCCAGGCTTCACGGCTGAAGTGTTGCGGTACCAGATATCAAAGACATGGTGCCCTTCGTAGTCGTTTGTGCCAATCAGGTATCCGTTGATTGGGATGTGGTTACACAGCAGTGTGTAAGCCACCATGCCTTTACCGCGACCAAAATATTTACGTGAATACCGGGCTTTCACTGTCGGGCGCTCAACACCAAATTTCTGCCCGTCAACGGCGCCATAAAGGGTCTCCGGATCAAACGAATAGTGCGGGAAAATCGGCAGTATCTCTATGGCATCGGTGATGCAGTCATTGGCCGTCAGCAACGACGCCAGGCGAAGGTACTGTTCGTAAGTGGTCTCCAGCACATGGAACGGAATATCGCTGGTTCTCGCCATGACATGATTGCCATGGTTCATCGCCTGGGCAACGATGACCGCCATCAGGCTGTCTGCATCCGCTTCTTTTTTGGCATAACGGGGTTGTAGTGGCTTCATGGCGGGGAGGAACCGGCATTGTTCGTTAACAAAACGGAAAACGTCGGTCACGTCACAGAATGGTAGTTGCTCATAAAAACGCTTCTCCTGCGCCTTATGACGGCTGATCACCGATTTATGCCAGGTCAGCTTCTGCGTGTCTTTATCGTATTCCAGATGTTTCAGCTTCCCCTGCTTCAGCTCCCGGTTGAACGCCTTCCACTGCCGGTGCAGTTCGGATGACAGCGCTTTTAGCTGCGTTTTGATGGACTTTTGCAGAAAGGGGATCTTCATTTCAGCCAGCACGGCGGCCTGTTCCCCTTCCGGTACCAGTTCATCAGAAAGATGGCGGTGCCGGATACTGTCATTAAGGTGGAATTCACCTGCCTGAAAACGCTTTCTTATCTGACGGTAGAGCCAGAACTCATAGCGCCCGGCATTCAGGCCTGTGGGCTCACCATCCTCTCCGTATTCCAGCAGGTACGGACGCAGCCGTGCGGGTAACGTTTCTGGCGGGCATTCCTCAACTGACCGCTGCGAAAGCGTCTGCTTTTTGCCGAACACTACTCTGAGCCAGTTCAGTGCCTCAGCCCACGGACTGTCCCGGACCACGCTGGTGAGATCGAGTGACAGGTATAATGGTCGCAGATGACGCCGGATTAATGCTGTCATACTATCCACTGCCTGCCACTGTAGCGCCAGTCTGCTGACGGGTTTTACACTCATGCGCTGAGCGGTACTTTTCAGTGCCTCCCGCGGCATGATTTTCCAGGCACGGCGGCGGACTTCACCAAAGGTCGTGGGGTCGGGAACACTGTCATCAACATAAAGCGACAGCAGACGCCCGATTTTAGTCGTTTCACGACGGTGTTTTTCCTGTACATCAGCCATAAGCTGTTTAGCCACGCTGCGGCTTTCACCCTCAAGCTGTTTCATATGGAAAAACATCGCATCCACCAGGTTGTCGCTGAACTGGCGATAACGAATCCAGGCATAGCACAGCAGATAAAGACGGGTCTGCCCGGGCTTCAGGTTGCGAAGATCGTAAACGGTATAGAAATTTGCCAGGCTGGCATAGTACAACAGATTTTGCTGGGAAATATTCAGTGCCGGTAAGATGTCACAGGCTTTGCGGTGTAGTGGCTCCAGGATGGCACGTTTTTCCCGTTCGTGGACCATCTGACGCCAGCCAAAGTCACGCGCATCCTGCCTGAGGACAGCAAGCCGGGAAAGCGTATCATCACGCCCAATCAGCTTGTCCAGCCCGGCAATTGTCGTGTCATCAAGCCGCTCAGCCAGAATACGCTCCAGTCGCAGCCTTTCATCAGAAAGAACCCGGCTCACCAGTTCCTGGAGCGTGGTGTAACCGGGGCGGATGATTTTATGTTCGTTGAGCCATATGATCAGCTCCGTGGCGACAAAGCCAGGAGTCACATCACGACGAACAATGTGAATGGCCTGATGTTCGAGTTGTGAAGACAGTGCAGATGACCAGGGCCGGTAACCGTAAAGGGCGCAAATTTTTTCCCGCTGAGCATAGCGCTCATGCTTAGTGGGGGACTGCTCAGGAAGTGGCTCACCATGAAAATAACGGCTCAGGATAAAATTACAGTCATCCTTAACATCGTCCCACCCGAAGCGGAAAAACAGGTGTTTGGCTTTAAAGTAAGCGATCTGGAGGATGCAATAAATTTGAGCGTGAAGCCCCTGACGACTACAGGCCAGTGCCAGCTCAGATTCATCCAGCGCCAGAAACTCCAGTCGCTGAGCATCATCGAAATCCGGGAGGCCATACAGTGCCTCCTGCTCGGCGTCCGAAAGAATGCTGAGGAGTTTATTTTTGTTGGCCATCCCTGATCCTTATGCTTATACACGCAAGTGTAACATTATCATTAAAATGCAACCTTTACGTGTCATAAATAAAATGACGGGTAATGTGACTATTGTTGACAGACGTCGGCACCAAATGTCGTTTTCAGAAGACGGCTGCACTGAACGTCA
>NZ_KV793019.1:0-47048 GCF_001808325.1 Klebsiella sp. HMSC16C06 | reverse complement strand
GGGCCTGACGGCTAGTGTCTGATGTCTGAAGTCAAGGTCAACGGCAGCGCTTGCTGCGACCGGAACGGTCGCGCCGCTTTCACCGTGCCGGCGATAAAGCTACCGGCACTCTGATGGCGCCACGCCGTTCCGTCGTGTCGGGTGTGTTCATTCTCATCCCTTCCCCTGGTGAGTCATCTCTCGTCCGTTCCCCGGCGAAGGGCTGGTCGTAGCACCGCCGTGTCGTCACCCAAGGGGTAAATAAACTCCGCCAAAAACTTTTTGCCAGGGACCGCAAAAACTTTTTGTCTCCGCCCCTTGTTCTCCTCCTTACGACGTTGCTCCTTTGCCCTTTGCCGCCAGGGAACTCACCGAGAGATGGATTAACCACCAGACCAGAGGAAAAGCAGAATGAACACACAGAACGTCAACGTCAAAACCGCCACCAAAGAATCTACCGAAAGATGGGTTGAAAACCTTCTGGCCAACGCGATTAGCGAGCAAAAGAGCCTCCTTATGTATCTGGCGGAGCTTAAAAACAAGCGCCTGAGAGAAAGCGAAAGAAGTGAACTGGTATGGGGAACGTTGATGCGTATGGCTGATAACGTCCTGGGGGCGGGAGTGGTTGACTGGCACGCGGACGTTCTGCAGGTGCATTTCGGCGTTGCTCAACCGTGGCTGCAGTCCCGGAAACTCGTTGAGCTTCTTTATGGTGATACCGGTAAGGAAGCGTGGAATGACGCACGCAAATACATTGCTGACTCAATGCGTGCTGAACCCCATATGCCATGAGTCTGCTTTTTTTACCCAACATCTGGCGGTCCGGGGGCCGCCGGTGATCCACATAAGGAGAGACGTATGAACTTACACCTGACCGAATCCTCAGCCCATCCGGGAATGCTGGCTACAGCAGAATCAGAGCGCGAATACTGGCTGAGCCGGCAGAAAGCAGCGGTTAAAGCCCCCTCAGAAATCGACGTTCACACGTTCCATGACGCGCTGGGCCTGATGTACCCGCTCAACTGGTCAACAAGTGAGAACGGCGAGTGGGAAACGTTCATGCTGCAGGAGATGGTCTGCGGTGACGTGACAGAGATATATGCCCGCTACGGAGCCAGATATTTCCGGCTGCGGGATGTGTGCAACCTGAGCCATGCGCAGATCACAACGCGCATTAAGGAGGAATTTAACCTGTTCCGGAAATGAAAAAAGCAGGGAAAACCCTGCTTTGCCCATGCCGTAAAAGTCGCTGTAACGATTTTTACGGCTGTTCAAATTAACTAAGAGGTACATATGAACCTATCTATTCTTTCACCTTCCACTGAGGCTGTAAAGCCCCGCCGTCATCAGCGCAACCTGCGGGACGACATCGCCGCACAGGAGATTGACCCAGCGCTGAAGGCTTTCGGGCGGCATATTGTCCGGAGCGTTCGCAAGGGGCGCGGCGTCCATATCCCCGCGATGAACAACACCGCCTTCGGGCAGGTGCTCCGCACGCCTGAACTCAAACGCGCATTTAACTAACAGGTGAGCCGCTCCGAAAGGGGCGGCAACAGCGGAGATAATGCTATGCCACAGCTGAGTTTTGCCGATGTGTTCAATCTGGCCAGAGATACTGCGGATAACAGCCCTGTCATTCAGGCAGGGCAGCAGATCGCGGAAACGGTGCCCACGGTTCATCGTATGATGAGCGAGCAGTACAGCCGGGGCCGTTTTATCCGCGTATTTAAGGATACGGGCCGCCATCTGGGGCGCTGGGAAGTGTTCAGTGATTTTCTGTCGCTTGCCGCCAGCGAGCTGGATATGGCCCGGATACGAACGCCGGAGAGCATGGAGCACTGCCGGAAAATCTGCGCCCGGTACGAGGCCACCGACATCGCGAACATGCAGGAAATGTTCTGCCTGATGGTGTGTGCGCTGGAGGCGAAATTTCATGATTTCCTCGGCGCGATTTTTATGGAGCTTGAGCTGGGTGATAACTTTCGCGGGCAGTATTTTACCCCGTATTCCGTGCAGTGTCTGATGGCGCGAATGCTGATGCCAGGCGTCAGAGACACTATCCGCCGGGAAGGGATTGCCACCGTCAGCGATCCGGCGTGTGGGGCCGCAGGGATGCTGATCGCCTATGCAGAGTGCCTGCTTGAAGCGGATATTAACCCCACCATGCACATGTTCGGCAGCTGCATTGACATCGATCCGGTGGCGGCAGATATGGCATTCATCCAGCTGTCACTGCTGGGGATAGCAGCGGAAGTGGTGACGGGCAACACGCTCACGATGCAGATCCGGCGGGTCAGGTATACCCCGGTTTTCTACCTCAATGACTTTGAAAAACGACTGGCAGATCTGCGCCGGTTCAGGGCTATGCGGGACTTTATGCGCGGAATACAGGAGGCCGCGTAAATAACCGGAAGGGCAGGGGATAACCTGCCCGACTGCGCTGAAAGGCCGCAGCGCCTGTGGCGCTGAATAATACCGGCTGCGCTACGCGCCGCCCGTATTACTCCGGCGCGGTATTATCTCATCAATATTCTTTATTCATCTCTGTTACATCGCTTCCGCTATTCTGCTGTGTATCTCTTCCGCTATTTATCTCTGATGAAAGATTAAATAAATACTGACCCGGGCGTCGTCCCTGTCGGGACACGGCTGTCGTGAACAGAGCCAGCAAGCTGTCTCTGCCCTGTCGGGCTTCCATCCTGACGCAAATTCAAAATCTCGCTTGCTGCATCCTTATCAGGATGCGCCGCTCTCACCGTGGCGATAAATACCCGCCACTCCAGGGCCTGAACGTGAATCCGATAAACACCGGATTGACGTTCAGGGTTGTGCGCATTCTCACTCCAGCTCGATATCGCCCGACTTCATCTTTCGCGGAGGGCTGCTTTTAGCATCAGCCGTGGAGGAAATAAAGGGGTATATAAACGCCGCGCGCCCCCTTATTTCCTCCCCGTCGGCTGCAAATTGCCCTTCGCCGCTCAGTGATGAAGTCGAACGATTTAATAAACCGCGAAGGAGAAAATCAGTATGCGCACAATGAAAGTCAACACCGCCACTCGTGAATCAGACGAACAGTTTAAAACAGATAAATATCTGCGCAGTGCCGTAACCAATGGTAAAGCTCGCCTGGATTTTATCCCGGAGCTCTTTTTACGCCGTTAGCCGATACTATGGCCGCGAACTGGTTACGCCAGCATTCTGAATACGACGGCGGTTCCTGGTCTTACTGGGTTATTCCACAGGGTGTCGGCGGGAATATTGCACCCAACAGCATCCAGTTCATTACCACGCAGACCGGATATATCGCACCTGAAGGTGAGCAGCGTTACAGGATGTGCATCCCGGGAAATTATTTTGAAGGTGAGGTCAGCGCTGATGCAGCAGGCATTATTGCCACGCTGATGATTATGAACAGGTTGTCCTGGCACGTGGCTGAAATGGGGCCGCAATATGACCAGATCTGCAGGCGTCTGGTTTCACGGCAGGATGCACTGAAGGATTATATCAGCATTATTCATCATCCCGAACGGCATTTAATATGGCGGGCAATTGATTAATCACTTCCCTGTTCTGAAGACCTCATGAATGAGGTCTTCATTTTGTTGTTAAAGATGACTGGCCGGCATTTTTATTTTTCTTGATAGCGAGGTAGATGGCCTCAATCTTCCTGGCGTACTCCAGTCGTCGCATGGCCTGCCTGTCCGTTCTCCGGAACCCGGCGTTGTAGGCGCCGACTGCCTCCCAGCTGACTCCCCATTTTTTAAAAGCCAGTGCCAGATAATAAGCACCGGTGTAAATATTCAGACAGGCATCAGTCAGAAGGTGTCCCGGTTTAATACCGTACTGCGACAGTTCACCCTGGTGTTGCGAGTCGATCTGCATCAGTCCGGCACCGTAGCCAGCTCCCGGGTTTTTCCCGATGGCATTCACCTTCCATTTAGACTCCTGCCATGAAATAGCCCGCAGCAGATCGGGATCTATTCGATAGTCCCGTCCTGCCATATCAAAACAATCCGCAGACCAGGCAGGCATGGAAATTAAAAGCAGGGTGGCTAATACCAGTTGTTTTCTCAAAAGACTCCCTCCGGGTCGATTCCTGCAAATACGTTAACCCAGACCAGAACCAGACTCAACAGATATGCACTCCTCACCACAAAATCACCACACCCCACGCAAAATTAAAATTTTGCAGATTGCTATTTGGAAACAGTGAGTTATGAAATAAATAATGTGCAGTACATTTATTTAATGTGTTAATGCGAATCGGCTATGAATCTATATAGATTCACTAACGAATTGCATGAGATTCAGTAGAGACTATTTTTTTGTAAAACATTTATTTACAAGTGCCATGAATCTATATTAGATTCGTGGCTAAAAGGATAGTGATTCGTGAAGTGAATCTTCATTTCTATCATAGTGACTCTAATTGTGAATCGCGCAACATGCGTAGTTTTAGCTCTTAGGGTTTTATGGATTATACGAGATTATAATTGTGAGGGACTATGGCTAAGATTCAGGTTTATGTAAATGACAATGTTGCTGAAAAAATTAATGCGATAGCAGTTCAGCGTCGTGCTGAAGGTGCGAAAGAGAAAGATATAAGCTATTCAAGTATTGCATCTATGTTGCTTGAGCTTGGTTTGCGTGTCTATGAAGCCCAGATGGAACGTAAAGAATCCGGATTTAATCAGATGGCATTCAATAGAGCACTGCTAGAAAGCATGGTTAAAACTCAGTTTACTGTAAATAAGGTGCTGGGGATCGAGTGTCTAAGTCCTCATGTTAATGGCAATCCAAAGTGGGAATGGTCAGGGTTAATAGAGAACATACGGGACGATGTTAGTGCGGTGATGGAGAAGTTCTTTCCGAATGAAAGTGAGATTGAGGATGAATAGCGTAAGATTTTACGTAATATAAATGTAATCATTGGTTGGGCTGGCTTATTTATTGTAGAATGAATTATTGTTCTTCTTATTGGTGAATATTTGGAAGAATGATCTAAGCTAATCAGATGACATCCTTTTCAATGGGATTTATAATTTAGGTGTAATTGAAAATTTGAGAATCATTGGTGTAGAGAGTCGAACCCTCTCTACACCAACTATCCATAGAAACCTTCTAAGGAGGAACCTATGTGTGCGATGGATCGTAGTAGTGATGACAGCTTAAGTCAATCGGTTAGGGATGCTCTTCTTCACATAAAGGGGTTGTATAACATCTCACCTGTCTCTGTTTGCGTAAGAAACCAACAACGTGATGTACTATATTCCAACACATCATTTGAACAAATGTATGACTTTTTTAAAACAGAATGTGTAGCAGGTAGTTTTTCTGGAACGTTTTATGAATTGGAGTTGATGTTTTCCCAATTAGAACTTGATTGCATGGTGCTAGGTAAAGGCTGTGTTTTAAGTAAAATTTTTTCGTGTGGAAAATCGAATTTTCAAATTCGGATTGAGTGTATCAGTCTTTTGGATGATGATTTTTATTTTTTTTGGCAAATAAATCTTCTGATAACGGTTCCATTACCCAGCCGGAAAATGGAGGTTATCAAATCAAAAGGTAATTCAGATTTTGATGAGGCTATTTCAAAGATAAGTGATTTGAATATAATTCCTCTTTCATTTTATGTTCTTGGCTTTAGCTATTTGGATATATCAAGTTATATCTGTGTGTCTGAAAAAATTGTGAAAAAAAGAATCGATCGTTCGAAAGAGAAAGTACTGGAGATCTATCCTTCTTTTGGCTCATTTATAACGGATTGTTACAAGACCAGAAAAATATATTTTTTCATTGAGAATGTTTACGAACACATAATGTTAATGAGGTGTTAAATAAATTGGGGCTATTTAGCCCCTTTATTTCCTGTGTCTTTCTGTGTAATTATTTGTCTATAAAATCTCGAATCGGAGAAGTTGTGTGTCAAAGCGTTATACCAGCACTGGAAATAAGAATATTGTTTCCGTTTACCTTGATGATGACACTCATGCACTTTTAGTTAGCGCAAAGAACCGTAGTGGCAGAACGAAGTCAACGGAAGTGGCGATGCGCCTTAAAGATCATCTAAGACGCTTCCCCAATTATATTTTTTCTGAACAGAGCGAGGAGGAAGGAAGGTAAAGATATAAAAATTAAGGTTTAGATGTGATTTTCTACTAACGTATACATTCTCTTTAAAGGAAATAAATATGAATGCTGTATTAAGTGTTCAGAGCTCTGCTGTCTCTGAAGAAACCAAACCGTCTTTTCTGTCCCGCGTTTTCAATAAAAAGAAAGCCCTGAAAGTCGCTAAAGTTGCGCTGCCGGTTGCTGCTGTGGCGGCGTTCTTCCCGGATGCTGCGATGGCCACCACCACGGCAACCGACCTGATGAAGTCCGGGGATGCGACCGTTAAAGGCACGTTTGGTAAGTCTTCCAGCGTCGTCAAATGGGTGGTTCTGGCAGAAGTTGTCGCCGGCGGCATCATGTACATGATGACCAAAAACGTGAAGTTCCTGTTCGGCTTCGCGATTATTTCCACCTTTATCACCATCGGTATGTCGGTCGCCGGTTACTGACAGGAAACGCGTGATGACGGGAGACGAATTAAAGCGATACCGTTTCCCGGAAACACTGACTAACCAGTCCCGCTGGTTTGGCTTATATCTCGATGAACTTATCCCGGCCGTGATTTGTCTCGGCTGGGGTTTCTGGACCAGCAAGTTCATTTTTGGTATGGCTGCAGCGGCACTGGTTTTCTGGGGTATCAAGAAACTGAAAAAAGGGCGGGGCAGTTCCTGGCTACGCGACCTGATTTACTGGTATCTGCCAACCTCCCTTCTTAAAGGTTTCTTTCATGATGTTCCGGACTCCTGTTTCCGGCAGTGGATTAAATAAATAAACGGGGAAATAACATATGGAACATGGTGCCAGACAAAATACCACCCGCGTTATCGCTGTGGGATTTATCAGTCTGGGGACACTCCTGACCCTCAGTCTTGCGACCAATATTATCCAGGGCATAAATAATTACCGTCTCCAGACGGAACAGAAAGTGGCAGTGACACCGATGTTATTCAGTGCCCCCTTTGCGGTGTCTCAGAACCAGGCTGACGCCTCTTATATTGAGCAGCTGGGCATGTCCTTTGTTGCCTTGCGTCTGAATGTCACCCCGGAAACGGTTGATGCTCAGCATCAGCAGCTACTCCGGTATGTATTACCCGCCTCGCAGAACAGCCTCAAGGTCCAGCTGGCTGAAGATGCGAAACGCATTAAAGACAATAACGTTAATGCCACCTTTTATATGACGTCGATCCGTGCCTGGCCGGCAGAGAACCGCGTGGATATCCGGGGTGAGCTGAAAACGTGGATTGGGGATTCCAAACCCTACAGTGAAATTAAAAGCTATGTCATTCAGTTCAGTCGTGTCGATGGTGTCAGCTGGCTGGCGCGTTTTGGAGAAATAAATAATGAAAAAAATTAACCCGTTATTTATTTCAGGCTGTCTGCTGTTGGTCGCCCCCGCGATGTCCGCGACCCTCAGCGGTACGCTGGCGCCGACAGTGGTCCCCCTGACCAATGGCGGTCAGGCAAATATTGCCGTGAGTAACACCGATCCGAATCTGTTCACAGTACCTGGCGATCGCATCACGGCGATAAACAGCCTGGACGGTGGCCTGACAAACCAGGAGCAGACCGACAGCGGCGGCGCCATTCTGGCGACCGTCAGTAAAAAACCATTCACCTTCATTGTGGAAACCGAACGCGGGCTGAACTTCTCCATTCGTGCCGTGCCCCGTGCAGGCTCAGGCCGGACAATTCAGCTGGTCAGCGAGCTGGCGGGGACACCCGGTCCGGCAAAAGCCTGGGAAGAGTCGAACCCCTATGAATCGTTACTGGTTTCGCTGAATCGCGCCGTGCGCCAGGGCAGCGTACCCGATGAGTATCAGTCTGTCCCCGTCACTTCTGAAGTGCTGCAGGTGCCGGCTGGTCTGCGCGCCACTGCCGACAGGGTCTGGGTCGGTCATCACCTGAAAGTTGTCCGTTACAGTCTGGACAATGTCTCCCTGTCGCCCCGTATGGTGCGTGAAAGCGATTTCTGGCAGCCCGGAACACGTGCCGTCATGTTCAGTACCCCGGCGGGCTTGCTGACCGCCGGTGGTCGCATGCAGATCTGGGTCACGACGTCAGATGAAGGAGTGAAGCGCTGATGGCCAACTTCAACACGCTGATCAAACGTAAGCAATATATCTGGCTGGGACTCATTCTGGCGGGCGGCGCAGCAGCAGTCGGAGGCGGGCTGTATCTGTCAGATCTGAACATGAGCTCTGATGAGGAAGCCCCGGCTCAGGGCGAACCCGCGCCGGATATGACCGGGGTGGTCGACAGCAGCTTCAACAGTAAGGTGGAGCAGCACGCGACCACCGAAATGCAGGCGACTGCCGCTGATCTCAACAAGCGTTTTGACTCCCTGCAGGGGGAAGTGGACCTGCTGAGTAAGGCGCGAACCGCTGACCAGATACGTATCGACAAGCTCAGCAGTGACAATGAAGCCATGCAGAATCAGCTGAAGGCGCTGGGCGTGAAACCGGCTGTCTCTGGTGGCGAGCCCGCGCCGACTCCTCCGTCACCGCCACCCGGGCCGGAAGGTGAGCCGCAGCCAGCCAGTTATCCGCCGCAGACCGGCGCCGCGGTACCGCCTCCGACGGCATTCTATCCGGGGAATGGTATGACACCGCCGCCGCAGGTCAGCTACCAGTCTGTGCCGGTACCAAACCAGATACAGCGTAAAACGTTCAGTTACGACAAAGGAAAGAACGCGAAGTCATTGCCGTACATTCCGTCGGGGAGCTTTGCAAAAAGCATGCTTATCGAGGGGGCAGATGCCAACGCGTCTGTTACCGGGAATGAATCCACTGTACCGATGCAGCTGCGTATCACCGGTCGCGTGGAAATGCCAAACAGCAAAACCTACGACCTGACAGGGTGTTTTGTGGGGCTCGAAGCCTGGGGGGACGTCTCCAGTGAGCGCGCCATCGTTCGTACCCGGAATATCAGTTGCATCAAAGGCGACAAAACCATCGACCAGCCGATAGCCGGGCATGTGTCCTTTATGGGCAAGAACGGCGTGAAAGGTGAAGTGGTGATGCGCAACGGCAAAATCCTCGGCTGGGCATGGGGCGCCGGTTTTGTTGACGGGATTGGTCAGGGCATGGAACGGGCTTCACAGCCGGCAGTTGGCCTGGGGGCAACCGCATCTGTTGGCGCCGGTGATGTTCTGAAAATGGGCGTCGGCGGTGGTGCATCTAAAGCTGCGCAGACGCTGAGCGAGTACTACATCAAAAGGGCCGAGCAGTATCACCCGGTCATTCCGATTGGTGCCGGCAATGAAGTAACCGTGGTCTTTCAGGATGGTTTTCAGCTGAAAACCATTGAGGAACTGGAAGCGGAAAAGAACGGGCAACAGCAGGCTCAGAATCAGGAGGCGGAGCCAGCACCGCAGGCTGATGCACATCATCAGTCAGGCGGCGGTATGAACGGATTCAATACTGACGAGATGCTGAAGAAGCTGGGCAAACTTGATCCGCGGGAGTTCTCTCCGGGCGCAGCGCCGCAGGGGGAAAATAATGGCTAAGTCTCTCATTACTGCTGTTCTGTCAGCACTGCGCTGGGCTCACTGGCTGGTTAAGTGTGCGGTGGTCTATCCGCTGGCCATGATGATGTTACTGGTTGTTCTGGTATTCCGGACGGGACCGTACACGTTCGGCCAGACGCTGGTGAAAACCGTAGAGTCTGTGCAGCAGGAGGGATATGTCATTCAGGACTGCACCGGGCCGAAAGAACTCAATGGTGATGCGGTGAACGCACCACTGCCTCCGGTTTTACAGGAAGACTGCACCACCGTCAGTACGGATGCGGCAGGGTATGCAGCATATATCGACCAGAGCTATACGCATAATATTCTCTGGCTCTGGCTGCTTATGTCTGTGGTGTTTACCGGGATGGCTGTGGTTTTCCGTAGGACTCCTGTCCGCAGGGGATTTCTCGGGTGAAGGATGTCAGGGGGGGGGCCTGCGTAATGAACAGGAAGCAGGAGAAAAAGGAGCCTAAGCCTGTACCTCAATCTGCAAATTATTTAGACCCCAAAATTTATGAGGAGCTTGTAAGGGCTGCTAATAATCTTGCAGAAGCAGTATTCAGGAAGACTGACTGGAAATTGATTTTTAAAAAATAAACAGATTACGGGTGAATATATGAAGGAATTAATGCTGTTAATTCCTCTGGGCAGCGCTTTGCTCTTAACCGGGTGTGCGGGCACAGAGACCGAATTTCAATGTAATGCCACGACGTCGGATACCTGTATGACGATGGAGCAGGCAAATGAAAAAGCGAAGCTTAAAGAGGAACGCAGTGACGCAAAGCCGGCTGCGGCCGGGTTGCCACAACTGGCTGAGGGTAATTTCAGAACCACGTCAGTTAATTCGTACCCGTTGCCGCCTCAACCTAACCTGAACCGGGCCAGAGTGGCAGCGGAGAAAGATCGAGCACGGGCAGTGTACCTAAATAATCCAACGGCAAAGAATGAGGCAGCATATTTCGAAACCGAGAAAAGGAGCCAGTCTTTGCCGGTAGTGAAAATGTCTTTACCAGTTGTGGCGTCAACGTTTACGTCGCCATCAACGCTGCCAGGTAATTATCCCCGGCCATTAAGAAAAGGGGAGGAGACAACGTCATTGTGGATAGCGCCGTATGTGGATGCAGATGATGTATATCACCAGCCAGCAACGGTTCTTTTTGTCGTAAAACCATCGGCGTGGGGACAACCTCGCCTTAATTGATTTACGGCGCCATTACTGGCGCTGCAGTAGGTTTTCATTTCTGAATTATAACGAGTGCCCTCTGCGTTGAAAGGGATGGGCGGTAGCGTGTGAAATGAACCTCGATAACGAATAATGAAAGGATTTGAAAAATGACTGACTCAATGAAATATCTATGGCTGCTTTTGCGCGAAGATTCGTCATATATTTTTATGTTGATGTTGATTGTTGGCACTGCCGTAGTTATGTCTTTCTTTATACAGAGGTTGTTTGTGTCATGGTTGGGGTAAGACAATCATTCTGATAATGTGTATTGTCGTCGCGATAACAGAAGTGTTTGCCTTTCTTGAGCCTGAGTCAACATACAAACAGATTCAAACCAGAAAACAGGATGTCATCTATACGCTGAAAAACTGCAGAATCTCCGCATTTGAAGCGCAGCAGGCAGGGTTTCTGGCTAAAGCGAAAGATGGCTGGTCTTGTCCGGATGGCGTAACACGGTATATGGATGTGAGATACAGGGATAAGGCAGAGGTTAATAAACTTAGCACGGAGGGTAAGTAACGTGATGGATGAATTATTCAAATGGCTGCTTGCTTTTGTATTTTCAGTATATCTCTTGCTGTTTGTATTCAGTAATGACCCTGTACCAGAAGCGCTCGCACACCACTGGACTCATGACTGCCGCTTGCTGGAGAAGAATATTGATAAAGGTTTATTGTCTCCCACGCAAAACCGGCTTCAGTGTGGTGATGTTATTGAAAATGTCAGTGCAGATGAGTATGAACAGGCGATAAGCGGGAATAAGCCGGTTACCTTACAGGAGTTAATCGAAGAGATATTCATTCGTTAGTATATAAACAGAGGCAATAAAGTATGCATGCCTTTATTTTTCTGGTGCTGATGACGCCGAGTAGTGGCGGTGGGATTTGGAATGTTTCTCCCATGCCTAATACAGATGTCTGCATAAAAATGCTACGGATACTCGAAGCACGTGGAGGCAGAGGTTACGGAAGTAATACGGGAGAGTGCATTGAAATTAAAACCCGCGAGCCTTTGAATAGCGTGATGGAAACATTGAATGAGGGTGGGTAAATGGCTGAATACCAGTTAAGTTTTGATGGGTTTGTACGACTTTTTTTTGCAATGGCAATCATTATCTGTGGTTACGGCTATGTAATTATTGGTGTTTTTGTAAGAGATACGCTTGCCTGTATTTTAATGTTGTTTGGGCTTACAGGTCTCAGTGCTTTATTTTCTTTCATGGTGTTCATGGATAAACACATGTGGGCCGGTTCTCCTGATTTGACGCTGTCAGTAATAACGGGATTTTTTACAGCCACAGTCATATTTTATATGTTTTATGTCTTGATTTATTTCTTTGAACGGATGGGGGCAGGTGAATAGTAAGACCGATGGTCAGTATTAACAATCTCACGTTATTTGAAAGTATGCAGCATAAGGAATAAGAAAGTGAAAGCGTACTATATACTCGGACATAACGTTGCATGGCTTAACGGTATATGCCTGATTCTTTTTGTTATTGGTGTGGTCGGTGCGCTGGCAATGGTTGCCATCCCTGAAAAATTCAATCTTCGAGTTAACAGAGGCGATACATTCATATACTGTGCGCTTATAGCGGTGGTTGGGTTTTCCGGGATGTTCGTTATCTCCATTCACTCATTTTCGATGGATGAACTTGAAGCAGGTAGACACTGGAAAAACGACTGCAATACACTTGAAGTAAACATACCGACAGGCGCTTTTACCAGCCCTGTTAATAAACTGGACTGTGATGGCATCATCATTAATGTGCCAGGTGAGCGGTATTATGCGTATATCCATCAGTGGGAATTATACCAGGCGAATAAAAAATGAAAGTAAACGTCGCGAGCGCGGTTAAAAACATTGTTAACTGGGCCTTTCCACTCTTTTTTTTGGGTGGTCTGCTGTATCTTGTTTACGATGATTACAGAGATAACGGTACAGCGACTGAAGAACAGTTATTAATGATTTATCATGAAATACCCTGTGCCGGTGAGGATTTTCGAACGGCACTCCGTAATAGCCCGGGACCATTAACCCTTCGCGATGCGAAGAAAATTGCCGCTAAATGTAACGAGAAATATAAACAACTTAACGCACTGAACGCTATAAGCAAATAATCAGGGGATGGATATGATGCTGTTTTTTAGAAAGTATGGATTTTTGTTTATCCCTCCAGTCTACTGGCTCATCTATCTGGGAGTCAGGTTGACGTACAATGGACTGGCAGGAGAGTTTTCTCCTGATTTCTTTCAGAGTATTCGACATGATGGTGTCTTTATCATCTGTAGTTTGTGTGTTTTTTATTTTTTCTGCTTAGAGGTGGGGGGGAGTGATGTGGAGTTCTCAGCGAACATTCTGTTCCTGATTGTTTTCTTTCATATGGTTTTATTATTTATCACTCTGCTTATTTGTTTGTGGAAAGGGGCGATGTTGTTGGATGCGATCTTTACGGGTCAGATTATTGCTTCCATGTGTTTATTGTTTTTCATTCCTGTGTTTTCCATTATAAGAAGGAGTTTCTAGGGCGGACATGAATATTATTCTTGCCATTTATTACCCTTGTTATTTTGAAATGCTCTTAAAGGAACGCCCGCATGAGTAATAACATTATCGATGCCGTCACCCAGGCTGTGAATTCACTGGTGTCAGCACTGAAGCTGCCCGACGAATCCGCGAAAGCCAATGACACGCTGGGCAGCATGAATTTCCCCCAGTTCAGCCGTATTCTGCCCTATAAGGATTATGATTCCACGACCGGTCTGTTCATTAATAACAAAACCGTCGGTTTTATGTTTGAGGCGCGTCCTTTACCCGGTGCGGATAAAAGTATCGTCGCCACACTGGAGCATTTACTGCGCAGCAAACTTCCCAGGGGCGTCCCGGTCAGTTTTCATCTGGTCTCCAGCAAACTGGTCGGCAATGATATCGACTATGGTCTGCGTGAATTCCGCTGGAGCGGTAAACAGGCTAAAAAGTTTAATGCCATCACCCGCGCCTACTATCTCCGGGCGGCGGAAACACAATTTCCCCTGCCGGACAATCTGGATTTGCCCCTGACGCTGCGAAACTACCGCGTGTACATCTCCTGCTGCGTGCCCCGGAAGAAGAACTCCACCACGCAAATCGTGGAGCTGGAGAATCAGATTAAAGTGTTACGGGCATCGCTCGGCGGAGCTTACATCCCGACGCGTATCCTCGATGCGGCCGGGATGATCGAACTGATGCGGGAGCTGATTAACCCGGATCCGCATGAGATGTACCGGGTGCCGTACAAGCTGGACCCGTATCAGGACCTGAACTATCAGTGCGTGGATGACAGCTTTGACATGCAGGTCACTGCCGGTCATCTGAAAATTGGCCGCCTGGGGCGGGACGGGAAAGAGTGCGTGACCCGGGTGACGAACTATCACCTGGAGTGTGACCCGGAAATCGCCTTTCTCTGGACCGCTGCGGACAACTACGCCAACCTGCTGAACCCGGAGCTCTCCATCTCCTGCCCCTTTGTCATCACACTGACGCTGATGGTGGAGGACCAGGTGAAGACCCAGAACGAAGCCAACCTGAAATTCATGGACGTGGAGAAGAAAAGCAAAACCTCCTACGCGAAGTACTTTCCGAACGTGATAAAGGAAATGCAGGAGTGGGGCGATATCCGCCAGCGACTGGCGACCAACCAGACCTCTCTGGTGTCCTACTTCTTTAACATCACCACGTATACCGCCGATAACGCAGAGGCCTCTCTCGCTACCGAGCAGCAGGTGCTCAACAGTTACCGTAAGGGTGGCTTCCAGCTTATCCCGGCCCGCTACCATCACCTGCGTAACTTTCTGGCCATGATGCCGTTCAAATGCGGCGAAGGCCTGTTCAAAGAGCTGCAGGCGGCAGGTGTGGTGAAGCGGGCGGAGACGTTCCAGGTGGCCAACCTTCTGCCGATTGTCGCTGACAGTCCGCTGGCGCCGGCAGGACTCCTGGCGCCCACCTACCGTAACCAGCTGGCGTTCATCGACCTGTTCTACGAGGGAATGAACAATACCAATTTCAACATGGCGGTCTGCGGCACCTCCGGGGCGGGCAAAACCGGTCTGATTCAGCCCCTCATTCGCAGCGTGCTCGACTCCGGCGGGTTTGCCTGGGTGTTCGACATGGGCGACGGCTACAAGTCCCTGTGTGAAAACATGGGCGGCGTGTATCTTGACGGCGACTCGCTGAAGTTTAATCCGTTCGCCAATATTCTCGACGACGCTAACTTTTACCTGTCCGCCGAGCGTATCCGCGACCAGATGTCGGTGATGGCCAGTCCCAACGGCAACCTGGATGAAGTGCACGAAGGTCTTCTCCTGCAGGCGGTCCGGGCGGCCTGGCTGAGTAAGCGCAACAAGGCGCGTATCGATGATGTGGTGGCCTTTCTCCGGAGCGAGAAAGACAGTGAGGAATACGCCGACTCACCGGGGGTGCGCAGCCGTCTTGATGACATGATTATCCTGCTCGACCAGTACACGGTGAACGGGCTGTACGGGGAGTACTTCAACTCTGATGAGCCGTCCCTGCACGACGATGCCCGGATGGTGGTCCTTGAGCTGGGCGGGCTGGAGTCGCGCCAGTCCCTGCTGGTCGCGGTGATGTTCTCGCTCATCATCTATATCGAAAACCGGATGTACCAGTCCCCGCGCAGCCTGAAAAAACTCAACGTTATCGATGAAGGCTGGCGACTGCTGGACTTCAAAAACGAAAAGGTGGGGACCTTTATCGAGAAGGGCTACCGGACGGCGCGCCGGCATACCGGGGCCTATATCACCATCACCCAGAATATCGTGGATTTCGACTCCCCGACCGCATCGAGCGCTGCACGCGCTGCCTGGGGGAACTCCTCGTACAAGGCCATTCTGAAACAGTCAGCGAAGGAATTTGCCAAGTATAACCAGCTGTACCCCGACCAGTTCAGCAAGCTGGAGAAAGACATGATTAACGGTTTCGGCTCGGCCAAAGAGCAGTGGTTCTCCTCTTTTATGCTGCAGGTGGAAGCGAACTGCTCCTGGCACCGCCTGTTCGTCGACCCGCTCAGCCGGGCGATGTACTCCTCCAAAGGCCCGGATTTTGAGTACATGAAAGCGCGCCGGCAGGAGGGGGTTGATATCCACGATGCGGTGTACGGCCTCGCGTGTCGCAACTTTAAAGAAGAAATGGCTGAGCTTGAATCCCGAATACCGGTGAATGACATGGAGGATAAACAGTGATGAAAAACCACAGCGAACAACCGGTCAGTACGACCTCTCATACCTTTCGCCGGATACCTGTCATCGTTGCTCTCGTGCTTTTCGCCCTGGCAACCAGCGCGTTTCTCTCGCGCGTGGTTCTGGAGTACTCCACGCCGCGGGTGGTGGCTTTTGATATGAAGAAAACGCTCGACAGTTTTATGGACAGTGTCAGCCAGAAGCAGCTGACAGAGGCGCAGTCAAAAGCGCTCTCTGATCGGTTTAACGACGCGCTGGAAAAGAGTCTGGCGGAGTATCAGCAGCAGCATCATGTGGTCATTCTGGTTTCACCTGCCGTGGTTCAGGGCGCACCCGATGTGACCCGCAACATCCAGCACGACATTGCCCGCCGGATGAAGGGAGAACAGTAATGATACAACTGAAAGGCTGTCTGCTCGCCGCCTGTCTGTTATCGCCGCTGACTCAGGCGGCTGATCTCGGTACCTGGGGGGATTTATGGCCCGTCCGGGAGCAGGACATGCTGCAGCTCATCACGCAGCGTCTGCAGTCGCTGCAATCCTCTGGCCAGTGGGACCAGACGATGGATGCGTTTAAGCAGCGGGTTATCGAGAACAGTCAGCGTCCGGCGCCGGTGGAAGGCATTAAGCGTGCGGAGAAATACGAGCAGCGCTGGTTTGATCCCAGCATCCGCCTGACCGAAGACCTGAAGGACAATGAGGGGCGGGTGTTTGCCCGCAAGGGCGATGTGGTGAATCCGCTTAAAACCGTACCGTTTGTCCAGACCCTGTACTTCATCAATGGTGACGATGCCGACCAGCTGGCCTGGATGAAGCGTCAGGTGCCGGAAACCCTGATGAGCAAAATTATCCTGGTGCGCGGCAGTATCCCGGACACCTCCGCAGCGCTGGACAGCCGGATCTATTTCGACCAGAACGGCGTACTGAGCAAGCGATTTGGCCTGACGGCGGTCCCGGCGCGGATCACGCCGGCGCCCTCCGGTGAACGGCTGAATATTGAGACCTTCCCTGTAAAATAAGGATGTTTCTGTGAAAACCCTGACGCTTTTCCTGAGTGCCCTGATGTTGTGGGGGTACAGCCTCAGTGCGGCTGCTGACCCCTCCTGTGAGGGCCGGTTTGTTAACCCGATCACCGATGTGTGCTGGCGCTGCATCTTCCCTCTGTCGCTCGGCAGCGTGCAGGTTGGTAAAGGCGACCTGCCTGATACCAGCAATCCCGGTAATCCCCTGCAGCTGTGTCCGGCGCCGCCACCGCTTTTTGTTCGCCCCGGTCTGGCCATCGGGTACTGGGAGCCGATGGCCATGACGGACGTCAGCCGTTCGCCAGGTTGCATGGTCAATCTGGGGGGCTTCAGTATCAATCTCGGCAAGACCGGCATGGGAACCGCGAGAAAGGACGATAAGCAGGTGAACGGCGCCTTCTATCACGTTCACTGGTACAAGTACCCGCTGACGTACTGGCTGAACATCATCACGTCGGCAGGCTGTCTGGAAGGCGGAGACATGGATATTGCCTATCTGTCCGAGATTGACCCGACCTGGGTGGACAGCAGCCTCACCACCATCCTGAATCCGGAAGCCATCCTGTTTGCCAACCCCATCGCGCAGGGCGCCTGCGCAGCGGATGCGCTGGCCAGTGCATTCCATATGCCGCTGGATGTGCTCTTCTGGTGTGGTGGAAGCCACGGCTCACTTTACCCGTTTAACGGCCAGGTCAGTAATGAATCCAGCCCGCTGCAGTCGTCGGTACTGGTCAGTGAACGTATGGCCTTCAAGCTTCACCGGCAGGGTCAAATTATGGAGAGTATCGGGAAGGACAAGGCGGTCTGTTACGAATATCCCTCCCCGATCATCCCGAAAGAACGCTGGCGCTATCAGATGGTAAACATGTATCCGGACAGTGGTCAGTGCCATCCGCTTGGACGCAGCGTGATGCGCTGGGAGGCCGGCAAAAATCCACCCAACTCCCGCAAGAACTATGGCTACCTGATGTGGCGTAAACGTAACTGCGTATTTTTGTAACCCGGAGGCAGAACATGAAGCATAAGCATCTGGATTGTTTGATGCAGGACTTACACAATATCAGTCAGATGATTGCCGATGATATCCTGCAACGATCGGAGGCTGCCAGGGAGGTACAGGAAGTGCTCGATACCATGCGAATGACACTATTAAACAGAAAATGCCCCTCTTCGCGACTGGCTGAGTATGCGGTCTGTCTCCTGCGGGCAGAACGATATCGACAGGTGCGGATTTACGGTAAATCGTTAAGAGAAGTCAGGGATCTCAGCCTGTGGATTACAGGACTGAAAGCCTTCAGACGGAGACTGGAGAAAACAGAGGAAACCTGGCGGTACCGCCAGTGGGAAGCAAGCCGTGCTGCATATTCGCTGGCCGGATTATTTATTCTGCCAGCGTACCTTATTTTCTCCCTTGCGGTAGGTGTCGGTTGCGACTTACGGATAAGCTCGGTCATCCTGGGGGGATATCTTGTCTGTTTAACTGGCGTGGCTGTCCGGGCCAAAGACTGCGTAGCCATTTACTGGTCGTTGTACAGTTTCATTCCTCTGGTGATGCTGAATTGATATTTTTGATGCTCCTTTTTTTGATAGCAAATGCGTGCCCCGTGCGCCCGATTTTAACCCCGTTAGTGTGAAGTTTGTGTGAGAAAAGACAAAAGCGGGTCCGACCGCCATAGCGAAAGTTCAGCACTGCTACTTCACTCCAGCATAGTTTGTAAGCTTTGCAGTAACAGGGTATTTTCCGCTTCCTGAATTCTTTCTTCAGAAAGTTTTTACCTTGCACTCTTATCAGGTGAGATGAAAATTAAATTTTCTGGAAAGGTAATGCCTGAAGAACAACGATGTTGTCAACCAGTCTTACCAGTGCGCTGACATATTCCTTCTTTGAGGTTTCGTCAGGTAAATATTTTGGCTGAATATCTATCCTCAGGTTCCTGAATGCGGTTAGTAGCAACCCTGACTCTTTGCACCTCAGGTTCGCAAAGGTCATATAAAACACTACGCAAGGAAATATAATTGAGAGAATAATGAATAACGGGGTATTAAAATAGTTTTGTGGAGAAAAGTGGCAAAATAAAGAAATGAAATAAATACTGAAAAGCAGGACGAAAATAACCTGAGTGTTGCGGGTGTGCTGAAGAAACAGAAATAAAGAATGATGGTATCTGAACCTGAGCCTGGCAGTGAACGCGAAACCAAACAGTACGATCGCTACGGTATAAAGCATCTTTGTCCTCCTGGACGGATCCCTTAATGTAAAATACACCCAAACGGAGAGTCTACATGACTGGTATCAGTACAAAAAAGGATATTGAATACATAAAGGCCGTTTTTAATGACCTCAGTGAAGCGTTAACGCAGATGGCATATGGACAGGTTGTTCTGCCCGTCGATATCAAAGGGTTGCTTTCTGACATTCAGGCGTCTCTGATTAAAGGACGTCTGCCATGTGCCCTGGAAGTCGACTGTTTTGAGGAAAGCCTTCTTTTGTTCCTCCGAAGTGTCAGGCAGCAACGGCAAAGCATTGTCTACACCACTGAGGTGGACAGGCAAATGGCCAGACTCAGGGATGTCAGATACTTTCTTGTTGTGTTAACAGGATATCCTGAGAGAGTACAAGAACCACCCCGGTTACTGTGGAGATGGCGGGATATTAAAACGCTGTCCGTGCTCTTCCTCAGTGTAGTACTGTCTTTTTGTTCTGTCCTTTATCTCGCCTCAGGTAATAATGGTGCTGTGCATGGTGTTTATTGTATTGCGATAATTTTATTTTCTATTTCAATATATGCATTAGAAGAGTCTGGGGTTGGTGGTGTGGTGTTTTCTCTCTCGGGGGTGACCATTTTTACTGTTGCTGCTCTTTGCGAATACTTACCGCCTCAATAACTGGTTTTTAGCGTTATCATGAAAGTATGCTTTGTAAAATAACTTACTCTTTTTCTATTTACAGACGTCGGTCTGGCGTTTTTGGCAATTATATATTGTCCTGACGCATCATTTTCCACATAACTGTCGACAGAAGAGAATAATATGAATAAAAGGATTAGAGGGCTGGCCTGGGGGCTGAGTCTGCTCTGCACGACGGCGTCAGCCGCTGACAATATTAATACGCCCGGGGACCAGCAGTGGCTGAAACAGCAGGAGAACCTCAGCGAACAACTGCGCCAGCATCCGGATAAACAGCTGCAGCAGGAGCTTGAGGCGCAAATCAGCCGCAATCCTCTGCCCAAATCTGACCGCCAGTTTATCGATAATCTGGTCAGCCAGCAGAAAGCGGCGAATCAGGAAAAACCGGCAGAAGGGGCGCTGTACTTTGTCTCCTTCTCGATACCTGAAGAGGGGCTGAAGCGGATGCTGCACGAAACCCGGCAGTATGGCATTCCGGCGACACTGCGCGGGCTCGTCAATAACGACATGAGGACCACCACCGACGCGGTGCTGCAGCTGGTGAAAGACGGTGTCACCGACGGGGTGCAGATCGACCCGACACTGTACACGCAGTACGGCATCCGGAGTGTGCCGTCTCTGGTGGTACGGTGTCAGGCCGGGTATGACGTGGTACGCGGTAACATTCACGTCAAACAGGCGCTGGAGAAAGTCGCACAAACCGGTGACTGCGCACAGGTGGCCCGGCAGATGCTTGATGCGCCCTCAAATGCCGCCGGGAGCCAGCCATGAAAGATAAACCGTACTTCATGGCGTTACCGGAAATGGTGAGGGATGCGGGAGGGTGGAAATGAAGACGGTTATTTCCGTGCTGACCGCGCATTTTTTTGTCCTGGGTACCTTCATCTGGCTGGCATCCCCCGCCTGCGCTGACAGTGGAGGCGACTATAAAGCCGGCTCGGATTTTGCGAAACAGGTGCAGGGCAATGGTCTGAACTCACTGAAAAATTTCAGTGGTGAGCAAAACCTGCCGGGGTATACCGCCAACCCGGATCAGACAAAATACTACGGCGGCGTCACTGCCAGCGGAGACAGCTCCCTGAAAAGCGATTCAGCCCTGGAGTTCAGCCAGGGGGATACCGGCAAAACGATTACGGAGTCGTTCACGAACCGGCCACCGGATCAGATATCTCAGGATGCGCCGTTTATTCAGGCCGCAAAGGATACCGAATCCCGTGCCGACAGCATTGTCGGTGATACCGGACAGTCCTGTACCGCCCAGGTTGTGAACCGCAGCGAGTTCACAAACCATACCTGCGAACGTGATCTGCAGGTGGAAAATTTTTGCACACGGGAAGCGACCCTGAAGGATAACGCCACCACGCAGAAAGTTAACCGAACCTATCAGCAGGTGGTGACGCTGAATTATGCCCGGAGTACCCGGCAATGGAGTGGCAACCTGACGATCCCGACCAGTGGTCGTCTTCTGAATGCCTCGGTGGATGGTGAGCCTCTGGTGATCCCCTGGATTGAAGAATGCGATTCCGAAGGGAAGGTGCGGGATAGCTGCAAGAGTGCAGTGAGTGAAAGCCTGACCCTCTTTGAACGAACGTTCCCCATTGATGTGATCAGCTGGCCACGTTCAGAATCGATATGTTCAGGCGGCCAGAACACGCATTGTACGAAATATACCTATGACGGGAAGGCGAAGATTCATCAGTCGTTTGGTGTGGACAAAGTGGTCACTGCAGGGCAGAACTTTGCTGTAAGCAAAATATCACGAACCGTATCATCGGCCAGCCAGAAACCCGTACAGGTCACGGTCACCCTGGTGATGGAGGAAACCGAAACCGTCTACGCACCTGAAGTCGTCTGGGTGGAAAGCTGTCCGTTCAGTAAGGATGAAGGGACAAAAACGGGCGAGGAATGTATCAGCCCGGGAGGAACGCGAACCATCACCCTAGGAGGCAGGGATTACTCGTTCACGGAAGCCTGCTGGAAATATAAGGATACCTGGCTCACGCAGCCGGCGGACAACGGCTCCTGTGAAAGCCTGATGAAAAATACGGCTTGTACCCTGTCATCCCGCCAGTGCGCCTTCTCCAGCGAGGAAGGCACGTGCCTGCATGAGTATGCAACGTATTCCTGCGAAACCAGGACGAGCGGGAAACAGATGGTTTGTGGCGGGGATGTGTTCTGCCTCGATGGGGAGTGTGACAAAGCCACGTCCGGGAAGAGCAACGACTTTGGCCAGGCCGTGTCTGAGCTGGCAGCGCTGGCGGCTGCAGGGAAGGATGTCGCGGCACTGAACGGGGTGGATGTCAGGGCCTTCACCGGAAAAGCGAAATACTGCAAAAAATTCGCGGCTGGCTTCAGTAACTGCTGCAAAGACGGCGGCTGGGGCCAGGATGTGGGGCTGGCACGCTGCAGCAGCGAGGAAAAGGCGCTGGCCAAAGCGAAAAAAGACAAGCTGACGGTCAGTATCGGGGAGTTCTGCTCTAAAAAGGTTCTGGGTATTTGCCTGGAGAAAAAAAGGAGCTATTGCCAGTTCGACTCAAAACTGGCGCAGATCGTTCAGCAGCAGGGCAGAAACGGCCAGCTTCATATCGGTTTTGGCGGCGCCAGCAGTCCTGACTGTCGGGGCATTACCGTCGCGGAACTCCAGGGGATTGATTTTAACGAGCTGGATTTCACAAACTTCATGGAGGATTTAATCAATAACCAGAAAATCCCGGATAACAGCGAACTGACCGAAAAAACAAAAGCGCGTATTAAAGAACTTCTCACGCAGTCTTCAGCAAAGTAACTCTCCATTAATAACATATCAAAGGTGACTAAATGGCTGCGTCCTTGATGGTCGTTGTTTTGCTTGTGCTCTTTCTTTTCATTCCGGCCTGTATCGCCCTGTTCATGTCAGGCCGCAGTCTGCTCCTGATATTCCTGGGTGCCGTGGCGTGCCAGGCGGCTGTTGCCGTTGCGTTTGCAGGACTGTCTGCCCGGGGCTGGTCTGAGTCGATGGGGATGGGGGCGGCATCACTCATTTTCTACGTTATCGGGCTGCACAAGGCTGACGGTGTAAAACAGAATACTCATAACGGGAGAGAAAAGAATGAAAGTTAATTTTCACAAACATCCTGCCGTCGATTTTTCTCTGAGACTGACGCTGACGGTAATTATCATATCTCCGGTGATTTATTTCTCCTGGGATGCCGTCAAAGGGACATCGGGGGGTGATTATGTTGAGAGTGTGGTCTTTATTCTCTGCATGGGCGGTGTCGGGCTTATGAATTATCTGTTTTTTTCGGCGCTGACCAGACTTTTACAGAAGGGAAAATAAAGGAGCAGGGATGGAAGAGAGAAAATCGTATGGAATGGTGGTGCTGTTTGTCAGCGTGTTTGTTGTTTTTCTGGTGAGCATTATGTCGTACAGCCTGTGGCGGGACAGACAGGTTAACGCATTTATGACCACCAACCGGGCCTGGGGGATCCAGTGCGACACTGTTTCTCAGGCCGCGTGGGTGGTCAGGGACGGGGAGCGGGTGGACCTTCAGATAAATCATCTGCCTCTGTACTGCAGCGGTTACCGCTTTGAAGCCCGTGATGATGCAGGAAAGATACAGCGCCAGCTCGATAAATACAGTGTCTATCAGCATCTGTCACGCCAGTCGCAATAATTCATAAAAGGGTATTTGCCATGCGAACAATACATGCCGCCATGCTGGCGGGGTGCCTTTGCTGCGCCCTGATGCCGGCTTTCGCCAAAGACGCGGGCTGGCAGTGGTACAACGAGAAACTGAAGCCCCGTGATGAGGAAAGGCCAGCCGCACCAGCGGCACCACCGCCGCAAATGGATATCCTGGAGAAACAGGCAGTCCTGCAACATGCAACGAAAAAAGCATTAGCGGAAGCCATCCTTTATCCCTCGGTGCCGGCTTTTGTGAAGTTCTTCCGTCTTCAAAACTACTGGACGCAGCAGGCTGGCCTGTTCTCCATGAGCGCGAAGAAAGCCATGCTGGAAAACCCCGAACTCGATTACAACCTGCAGTACAGCCACTACAACGGCACGGTAAAAAACCAGCTCGCCGCTGATTATGCCGAACAGCGTCAGGCTATCTCCACCCTCGCACAGCACTACGGTGTGATGTTCTTCTACCGGGGCAGGGAAGCGATCGATGGCCAGCTGGTCCAGGTGATTAAAAATTTTCGCGAAACCTATGGCCTGAGCGTGATACCGGTGTCGGTTGACGGAGTGATTAACCCCATGCTGCCCGACAGCCGTAAGGACCAGGGCCAGGCAGAGCAGCTTGGCGTGAAGTTCTTCCCCGCGATGATGCTGGTTAACCCGAAAAGTGGCCAGGTGAAGCCTCTCAGTTACGGCTTTATCAGTCAGGACGACCTGGCGAAACAGTTCCTCTATGTCTCCAGCGACTTTAAACCGAATTTCTAAGGAGTGTGTCATGCGAAATATTCGTTTTCCGGATTTAGATATCACCGGGATGTGGGTGCTGGCCGTGGGCGTGTTTTTCCACCTGATAGCCCGGCTTGTCAGAAAGCAGCCTGAGCTGGCCGTCCAGGCCGGGGAAATCTTCGGGCTGGGAATGGTGGTGTTCGGGGGATACCGCATTCTTAACGCCCTCATTGCTGAAGCCGAAAAAGAGGAGAAAGCTTGTGAAAAGCAGCCTGAAGAACATCGCTAAGACGCTGCTGGCGGCGCTGGCTCTTTCCCTTGCTCTGGCCGGACTGGCACAGGCGGGCACGCTTGATGAGGTGAAGTCGCTCTGGGATCCGCGGGGAATCTCCGGTACTGAAACGGCTTCCCCGCAGAGCGACACTCCCCAGGCGGTGAGCGGGGCATCTCAGCCACGCTGGTTACGACTCAGCAACGGAAAGCAGGTGGACCTGCGCGACTGGAAAGTGGTGCTGTTCATGCAGGGACACTGTCCCTACTGTCATAAGTTTGACCCGGTACTGAAGCAACTGGCCGGACAGTATGGCTTCTCCGTGTTCTCTTACACCATTGACGGACAGGGTGATGACGCGTTTCCTGAGGCGCTGCCGGCGCCTCCTGACGTGATGCAGACCTTTTTCCCCAATATCCCGGTGGCCACCCCGACCACGTTTCTGGTCAACGTGAACACCCTGGCAGCGTACCCGATCCTGCAGGGTGCCACGGATGCACAGGGCTTTATGGCCAGAGTGGATACGGTATTTCAGATGATGCACTGAGTCTCTGTTATATCCGGTCTTAGCAAGTGATTAAGGAAAATAGCCATGAACAAATATATACGTTCGACGGGACTGTATGCGTTTTTATTTCCAGCCAGTTTAAAAGCACCCGGGCAGACAGCAGCAGAAAAAATAGAACAACTGAAGCCGGAATTTATCCACCGGGAAAGGCGTATGGAAATCTATCTGGAATTATTCATTGTGTTTCTCACTGCAGGTGCTCTGCTGTTATGGATAATGAGATTTTTATTTAATCTCTGGGTGGCTGACTGGATAGCCAGCGGTGACCTGCGAGTAAAAGACCTGTGGAATATTATGATGTACGCCATCCCTTATGCGCTGATGGCTGTCGGGATGGGGTTCTTTGTTGCCGGAGTGACATTAGCGATCCGCAATTTTTTCAGTTATCACCTTAAGACCCTTTTTATTCTGAGAAATGACAGAGTAAAAAAAAATGCTGTGCGTAATGGAGGACAGGATGCGAATTAAACTTCTGTCACTTTTCTGCGGTGCCGCGCTTGGCCTGTCATTTAGTGCCGCCGCCGACGTGAATGGCGACATGAACCAATTCTTCAATAAGCTTGGCTTTGCGTCCAATACCAGCCAGCCGCAGGTCTGGCAGGGACAGGCGGCGGGTTACGCCTCCGGCGGTTCGCTGTATGCCAGAACGCAGGTGAAAACGATCCAGCTGGTCAGCATGACCCTGCCGGATATTAACGCCGGCTGCGGCGGCATCGATGCGTACCTGGGGTCGTTCTCATTTATCAACAGCGAGCAGCTGCAGCGCTTCGGCAAACAAATTATGTCCAACGCCGCGGGCTACTTCTTTGACCTTGCCCTGCAGACCACGGTTCCGGAGATCAAAACTGCCAAAGACTTCCTGCAGAAGATGGCCAGCGACATCAACAGCATGAACCTCAGCTCCTGCCAGGCCGCTCAGGGCATTGTGGGCGGTCTGTTTCCACGGACCCAGGTGGCGCAGCAAAAGGTCTGCCAGGACATTGCCGGCGAGAGCAACATTTTTGCGGACTGGGCGGCTTCCCGTCAGGGCTGTTCGGTGGGGGGGCAGATGGACAAAGTGCAGGATAAAGCCAGCGATAAGGACAAGGAGCGTGTGATGAAGAACATCAACATTATGTGGGATGCCCTGTCCAAAAACCGGCTCTTTGACGGCAATAAGGAGCTGAAAGAGTTTGTGATGACCCTGACCGGGACGCTGATTTTTGGTGAGAACAGTGAGATCACCCCGCTGCCGGCACGCACCACTGACCAGGATCTGATTAAAGCCATGATGGAGGGCGGCACGGCTAAAATCTATCACTGCAATGATTCGGATAAGTGTCTTAAGGTCGTTGCTGATGCCACCGTGACCATCACCTCCAGTAAGGCGCTGAAAAGCCAGATTTCCGCTTTGTTAAGCAGTATCCAGAATAAAGCGGTGGCTGATGAAAAGCTGACGGATCAGGAGAAAGGGTTTATCTCCAGCACCACCATTCCGGTGTTCAAATACCTGGTCGATCCGCAGATGCTCGGGGTATCTAACTCACTTATTTACCAGCTGACGGACTATATCGGCTACGACATCCTGCTGCAGTACATTCAGGAACTTATCCAGCAGGCCCGGGCGATGATCTCAACCGGTAATTATCCCCAGTCGACAATGGATATGATCATGGAAAACCTCAACCAGGCGAGTGTGCAGATTGCCGCTTTCCAGTCCCGCGTTCAGGTTCAGCAGGACGCCTTGCTCGTGGTGGACAGACAAATGAGTTACATGCGCCAGCAGGTCTCTGCCCGCATGATGACCCGCTACCAGAATAACTATCATTTTGGGGGGAATCAGTAATGCTTGAGGTATATGCCATTGCAGGCGGTGACTGGTTACGGGGCAACCTGAACGCGATTGCGGCGTTTATGGGGACCGGCACATGGTCGACCATAGAAAAGATGTGTATCGCCATCTCGGTACTCATTGTGGCGGGGAACTGGGTAAAAAAACACAACGTGATGGACCTTTTGGGCTGGGTCTTTTCCCTCACCCTGGTCTCTATGCTGGTTGTCATTCGCACCCCTGTGCAGATCATCGATTACAGTAACGTTGCGCAGGTCTATGAAGTCGATAATGTACCTATTGGTCTGGCTATTCCGGCGTCGCTGACAACGCGGGTGGGAAACGCGCTTATCCAGAGTTATGAGATGGTCTTCGCGCTGCCGGACAGTGTCACGTACAGTAAAACGGGGATGTTATTTGGCAGTAATCTGGTCGCGAAAAGTACGGATTTTTTATCACAAAATCCTCAGATTACGACGCTGTTTTCCGATTACGTACAAAACTGTGTGATGGGCGATATTTTTCTCAATCATAAGTACACTTTTGAGGAATTACTGAATTCACCTGACCCGTACACCCTGATTTTTGCAAACCCGAGTCCACTGCGTGGCGTGTTTGATAAAAACAACCAGTTCCAGACATGCGAGGAGGCCTCACGGGATCTGAAATCGGCTCTTGCGCTGGATACCCAGACAGGCGGTAAAACCTGGAACTACTATGTTCGTCAGCTGTTTGGCGGCAAACCTAATCCCGATCTGCTGTTCAGCCAGATGATTGGCGACAGCTACAATTACTTCTACAGCTCGGGACAGAGCGCCGGGCAGATTATCCGCCAGAACGTCACGATGAACGCCCTGCGCAGCGGGATCCAGAGTTATGCAGCCCGCAGCGGTGATACCGCCAGTCTGGTCAATATCGCTAACACCTCATCTCTTGAAAAGCAGCGGCTGGCTCAGGCCACAATGGGGCATCAGGCGCTTCGCGCACTTCCGCTGACGCAGACCGTCATTATGGGGTTAATGATTGGGATGTTCCCGATCATGGTGATGGCCGCCATGTTTAACATGATGACGCTGCAGGTGCTTAAGGGGTATGTGTTTGCGCTTATCTGGCTGCAGACGTGGCCATTGCTGTTCGCCATCCTGAACAGCGCAATGGCCTACTATGCGAAGCAAAATGGCGTACCGGTCGTTCTCTCTGAGTTGTCGCAGGTTCAGCTCAAAAACTCGGATATTGCAACCACCGCGGGTTATATTGCCGTGATGATACCGCCTTTGTCGTGGGGGATCGTGAAGAGCATGGGAGCCGCCTTCTCCAGTGCCTACAGCCATTTTTCTTCTTCCGGGCTTGGTGCAACATCGCAGGCGGCATCCGGCGTGGTGGACGGGAATTACTCGTTTGCCAACATGCAGATGGAGAACGTCAGCGGCTACAGCTGGGGTACCAACAGCACAACGAGTTTCGGACAGATGTCGCGGCAGCTGGCGAATGGAGGCACGGAGACGAAGACCGGGGACGGGACGACTATCTGGGATGCGCGCAGTTCTAAGCTACCGGTTGATATCAATGTCAGCCGGCAACTGGCCAGTGCCAACCAGCAGATGGCCCGTGAGGCTGATGTCCAGGCCGAAAGCGCGCTGCATGGCTATAACAGCAGCGTGACAAGTGCCTGGAATAGTCTGCAGCAATTTGGCACCAATAAAGGGAACAGCACATCAACAACGACCGGGGCCGATACTACCGAGTCTTCGCAGGATTCGATGGCCAGAAGCAAGATGTGGAATGCGGTTGTTGCTAATGCGAAAGCCAACAACATCAGTAATGAGGAGTCTTTCCAGCAGTTGATGGATGATTCATCGAAAAGAACTCAATCATTTGATGCACATGTATCTGGTAAATGGAGTTCAGGGGATCAACTGTTTGGCAAGTTAGGAAAGTGGGGCAGTGGTTTTTCTGCTGAAGTTGGTGGTAAAGGAAGTGCAGGCTGGGGGCACAGCTCAGGTAATACAGATAACGTTGGCACTTCCGGTCGGGAATCGAATGACAGCCGGCATGATACCAGCAGTCAGGCGGCGAAAGACTTTAAAGAAGCTTCGGATTACTTTACCAGCCGCAAAACCACCACTTCGGGCAATATTACCGATAATAATGCCAGTTCGCGTATCGACCAGTTTGCTGCATCACTTTCCAGTGCCAAAAACAGCTATGACCAGTACACGAACAGCCGGACCCGCAGCCATGAGTACAGTGAGATGGCCTCCCGGACAGAGAGCATGAGCGGCCAGATGAACGAAAACCTGACTCAGCAGTTTGCTCACTTTGTCCAGCAACGTTCTCCGCAGAATGCAGAAGCCATTCTGACCAATACCAGTTCTCCTGAAATTGCCGCGCAGCGTGAAGCCCTGGCGCGTGAATTCGTCAAAGAGCAGGTAGAGCCCAGGGTTGATGCTGCGTATCAACAGGGGCGCGAAAGCATCGGACAGAATATGGCTGGGGTGTCAGGCGGTGGTGACAATGGTTCGGTAATGGCCGACTACGGACATAATGCCGGTCGTATCGATGCTATGACACAAGATGCGGGTATTAAGGATAATGTGGGTCAGAAAGTGGATGGGATGATTACAGAAAATAAACAACAGCATCAGGAAACCCGCGAAAACATACAACGGCAAGGCGTAGATGTGAAAAATGAGAATGCTGAAATGGAAAAGAGCCATAAAACAAAAGCAAATGAGTTTAAAGGTGATTATAATGAAAGAAAGAGTAAGGTAAATTCTTTACCAGGGGCTGACTCTCCGGCTGAGTTAGAGGAAAAAGCAGCGAAAACGCAAAAGGATTTTCTTGATGGGAAAAGATGAAAATGATGATGACAAATAAAATCCTCATTGAAGAAGTAGAACAGTTGAAAAATATGCTTTCACGAGGTGAAATGGAGATGCCATCTTTTTGGTCATGTCTATGGCCAGGGGTAATTCTTGCTGCCTGGAATATGGTTTGCGCCATAATTAGTGTGGGGGGCGGGTATTTGTCTGTTAAATTCATATTTTGGGTGTTGGTGTTCCCCGGCGTTATAAGCCTTATGATTCTGCTTGGAGTGGCAAGTGCGCGTTCACTTTTTTTATCTGTTCCCAGATTTTATAGAATGCGCTCGCAGGTATATCGGTTTATATCTAGAAAAGTAATGGTCTATGCACTTGTGTATATGGCTTTAATTCTAGCGCTTGCGCTATTTAATAGGGTGTATTATGCCTCTCCATTTCCTTTTGCGTTCATGGTTCTTATTACGACGATTTTTGTGTGGTTTGTTATGAATATTGATTTTGGCCGATATCAACTTTCGGTACTCTCATCTGCGATAAACTCTTTCCGCGCAGAAAAGTTGGGGGGATAATCAACCGGAGGCAACCTATCAATTATGGTGGTTTGTTAACAGACTAAAAGTTTCTTTTGGTTATTATTGGCTGTCTAGGTTGTAATTGTTTTTTTACATCTCGCTTAAAATTCGTATATAGTGAATGCGCATTCCGAAATCATAAGAGAATGTGTATTCACTCGTATTGATTATGTCACAAGGATTCAGGATGAAGCTTAATAAAGTCATGGCTGTGATGGTCGTCAGCTCTGCGCTGGTGTTATCTGGATGTAGTGCAATGGGAACCGCTATTAAAAAGAGAAATCTGGAAGTAAAAACCCAGATGAGCGAAACAATCTGGCTGGAACCTTCAAATAATAAGACGGTTTATCTGCAAATCAAAAATACCTCTGATAAGGATATGAGTGGCCTGCAGGCAAAAATTGCCAGCGCCGTCACTTCAAAGGGATATCAGGTCGTCAGTAACCCGGATACGGCGGGCTACTGGATCCAGGCTAATGTGCTCAAGGCCGATAAAATGGACCTTCGTGAGTCTCAGGGCTGGTTAAGCCGGGGTTATGAGGGCGCTGTGACTGGCGCCGCTCTTGGGGCGGGGATTACCGCTTACAACTCCAGTTCCGCGGGAGCAACCCTGGGAGTAGGGCTTGCAGCCGGTCTGGTCGGAATGGCGGCTGACGCGATGGTGGAAGATGTGAACTACACCATGATCACCGATGTTCAGATCGCGGAAAGAACCAAAACTCAGGTTCAGACTGATAACGTGGCCGTATTACGTCAGGGAACATCGGGCGCAAAAGTGCAGACAAGTACGGAAACAGGTAATCAGCACAAATACCAGACTCGCGTCGTCTCGAACGCTAATAAAGTTAACCTCAAGTTCCCTGAAGCCCAGCCTGTTCTTGAAGACCAGCTGGCAAAATCGATCGCAAATATTCTGTAGGTTTTCTACTCCTCGGCCCGGGCACTCCGGGCCAGACTGGCATCACCTTTCTGGCGTGTCAAAATTCATTCGTCAAAGAATCAGTTAATTCCACATCTAAACGGTGAACAGTTGCGCAATTTATTTGTGCATCTGTGAGGCGTTGCCGCCTTCGGCGGAGTCTTTTTGACTTTATTTTATCAGAGGTTATTTATGACAATATCTGAACCTGTCAGGTCTGTTGATACACATGAACTGGTGCCTGGCGATATTTATCCGCATCCTGCTGTGGGGGTGACTTATTCCCTGTCACACCGCGAGGTCTGTTCTCTCTTCAGTGACCACATCATGTATTTTTGCAGCGCGTTGGTTATTCTCGTCCTTGTTTTCATCGCAGGTGTCTTTTTTCGAAAATTAATGACGTCTTCCGCGGGACGTAAGCGAGGCACGGTGTCAGTTATTCCCGATGCAAAGCCAGAAGCGCAGAGCAAACCGGAATATTTCCATCTTTCCATATGTGTGGAAGGCCCGGCCAGCACGGATGATTCTGTCCTGTCCTCTCTCGCCTCCCGTGTTGTGCGCGAAGCTGAAGATTTGTATATCCCCGGCGTCAATCGCCGCGACAGCACTGACGACGTGTTTGCCTGGTCCGTGCAGACTCAGTTTCCTTCTGACAGGCTCTGCAGTACCCGGCTTTTCCCGGGGGCAGGCTGGTTTGAACGTCCGGATATCATTAAACATCCCGTGAAGTATTTCTGCGTCTGCCTGCAGTACACGGCTGAAACATCGCCATCCACACTGCATGCCCTGGTCGATGAGGCCGGGCGGCAGGTGGCGAAGCCGTATATTAAAGGCGGACATTGCCTGGGCTCTGAGGGCTATACCTTCTGTATCACCACTGAATAACAGTCAGTATCCGGCCTGGCCATCAATGGATCCGGGCATGACTGTAATCCTGTTTTCTGTGCCGGTGTATTTCCGCTGATTAATTTGTCCTTCCGACCCTAATATTTTACTGACGGATTAGTGCCATGAGTTTTAATGCCAAAGATATGACGCAGGGCGGTCAGATCGCCAATATGCGCTTTCGCATGTTTGGTCAGATTGCCAATATTATTTTTTATGTGCTGTTTATTTTATTCTGGGTGCTGTGCGGACTGATGCTGATGTACCGGCTCAGCTGGCAGACCTTTGTGAACGGCTGCGTATACTGGTGGTGTACGACGCTGGGTCCGATGCGCGATATTATTCGCTCCCAGCCGGTATACACCATTCAGTATTACGGCCAGTCGCTGGAATATACCTCAGAACAAATCCTGGCCGATAAATATACTATCTGGTGCGGAGAGCAGCTGTGGACTGGTTTCGCCTTTGCTGCCGTGGTTTCTCTTGTTATCTGTATCGTGACGTTCTTCATCGCCAGCTGGGTGCTGGGCCGCCAGGGGAAACAGCAGAGTGAGGATGAGAACACCGGCGGGCGCCAGCTTTCCGATAAGCCCAAAGAAGTGGCCCGCCAGATGAAGCGTGATGGAGTGGCCTCCGATATTAAGATTGGCGACCTGCCTATTCTTAAAAACTCCGAAATTCAGAACTTCTGCCTCCACGGTACCGTGGGTTCCGGTAAATCCGAAGTTATACGCCGGCTACTGAACTACGTGCGTGCCCGGGGCGATATGGCCATCATTTACGATCGCTCCTGTGAGTTCGTCAAAAGCTATTACGACCCGTCACTGGATAAAATCCTCAACCCGCTGGACTCGCGCTGTGCAGCCTGGGATTTGTGGAAAGAGTGCCTGACGCTGCCGGACTTCGACAACATCTCCAACACCCTTATCCCGATGGGTACCAAAGAAGATCCGTTCTGGCAGGGCTCCGGTCGCACTATCTTTGCCGAAGGCGCGTATCTGATGCGCGAAGACGACGATCGGAGCTACGAGAAGCTGGTCGATACCATGCTGTCCATTAAGATCGACAAGCTGCGCGCCTATCTGCAGAACACGCCGGCAGCGAACCTGGTTGAAGAGAAAATTGAGAAAACCGCCATCTCCATTCGAGCTGTGCTGACCAACTACGTCAAGGCTATTCGCTACCTGCAGGGCATTGAGAAGAACGGCGAGCCGTTCACTATCCGGGACTGGATGCGCGGCGTCCGTGAGGACCGACCCAATGGCTGGCTGTTTATCTCCTCCAATGCTGACACCCATGCCTCCCTGAAGCCGGTTATCTCGATGTGGCTGTCGATTGCCATCCGCGGCCTCCTGGCGATGGGCGAGAACCGTAACCGGCGTGTGTGGATCTTCGCTGACGAACTTCCCACGCTGCACAAGCTGCCGGACCTGGTCGAAATCCTCCCGGAGGCGCGTAAATTTGGTGGTTGTTATGTGTTCGGTATTCAGTCTTATGCCCAGCTGGAAGACATCTATGGCGTTAAGCCTGCCGCCACGCTCTTTGACGTGATGAACACCCGGGCCTTCTTCCGCTCCCCGAGTAAAGAGATTGCGGAGTTTGCTGCCGGTGAAATTGGTGAGAAGGAAATCCTCAAAGCCAGCGAGCAGTACTCTTACGGTGCTGACCCGGTGCGTGATGGGGTATCGACCGGGAAAGAAAAAGAGCGGGAAACGCTGGTCAGTTACTCCGATATTCAGACGCTGCCGGACCTGTCCTGCTATGTCACGCTGCCCGGGCCGTATCCGGCCGTGAAGCTGGCCCTCAAATACAAGCCGCGTCCGAAAATTGCCGAGGGATTTATTCCGCGCACTCTCGATGCGCGGGTGGATGCACGGCTCAGTGCGTTGCTTGAAGCGCGGGAAGCTGAAGGCAGTCTTGCCAGGGCGCTTTTCACGCCGGATGCCCCGGCATCCGGGCCAGATGATGCCGGCAGTCACGCCGGTGAGCGACCAGAGCTGGCCAGTCAGCCAGCGCCAGCAGAAGTGACAGTATCTCCGGCACCAGTAAAAGCGCCGGCGACAACGACGATGCCGGCAGCGGAACCCTCCGCCAGGACAGCTGAGCCTCCTGTACTGCGGGTCACGGCCGTACCGTTGATCAAACCAAAAGCAGCCGCAGCGGCCTCAACAGCATCCTCTGCCGGTAACCCTGCTGCAGCTGCAGGCGGGACAGAACAGGAACTGGCGCAGCAGTCCGCAGAACAGGGGCAGGACATGCTGCCGGCCGGTATGAACGAGGACGGTGTGATTGAAGATATGCAGGCGTATGACGCCTGGGCTGATGAGCAAACGCAGCGGGATATGCAGCGGCGTGAAGAGGTCAATATCAACCACAGCCACCGCCACGATGAGCAGGATGATGTCGAGATTGGGGGGAACTTCTGATGATGTCGATTGGCTCCGTTAAATCGGCCGACAAAGCCGCGGATTACTATACGAACAAAGATAATTACTACGTCATCGGGAGCATGGACGAACGCTGGCAGGGTAAGGGGGCTGAGGCGCTGGGGATCGACGGGAAAGCCGTGGATAAGGCGCTGTTTACGGAACTGCTGAAAGGGAGGCTGCCGGATGGCAGCGACCTGACCCGGATACAGGACGGCGCCAACAAGCACCGACCCGGTTATGACCTGACCTTCTCGGCCCCCAAAAGCGTGTCGGTCATGGCGATGCTGGGCGGCGATAAACGCCTTATCGATGCCCACAACCAGGCGGTAACCGAAGCGGTGCGGCAACTTGAGACGCTGGCCGCGACCCGGGTCATGACGGACGGTAAAAGCGAAACGGTGCTGACCGGAAATCTGATTGTGGCGAAATTCAACCACGACACGAACCGTAACCAGGAACCTCAGATACACACCCATGCCGTCGTCATTAACGCCACGCAGAACGGGGACAAATGGCAGTCTCTCGGCACAGATAAGATTGGAAAAACAGGCTTTATCGAGAACGTGTACGCGAACCAGATAGCGTTCGGGAAACTTTACCGGGAGGCGTTCAAACCCCTGGTTGAGAAGCTTGGCTATGAGACGGAAGTCGTGGGCAAACACGGGATGTGGGAGATGAAAGGGGTCCCTGTGGAACCCTTCTCCACCCGGACTCAGGAGGTCAGGGAGGCCGCCGGACCTGATGCCTCCCTGAAGTCCCGGGATGTGGCCGCGCTCGATACCCGCAAGTCGAAAGAAGCCATCGATCCGGCAGAGAAGATGGTGGAGTGGATGAACACGCTGAAGGAGACCGGGTTTGACATCCGGGGGTACCGTGAGGCCGCCGATGCGCGAGCCGCAGAGCTGGCCCGTGCACCTGCCGCGCCGGTGAACACTGACGGTCCGGATATCACGGATGTGGTGACGAAAGCGATTGCCGGTCTCAGCGACCGCAAGGTGCAGTTCACGTATGCCGACCTGCTGGCACGCACGGTCGGCCAGCTGGAGGCGAAGGACGGTGTGTTTGAGCTGGCGAGAAAGGGCATCGATGCCGCCATTGAACGGGAGCAGCTTATCCCTCTCGATCGCGAGAAAGGCCTGTTCACCTCAAACATCCACGTTCTCGATGAACTCGCCGTCAAAGCCCTGAGTCAGGAGGTGCAGCGCCAGAATCATGTCTCCGTCACGCCCGATGCGTCTGTGGTGCGCCAGGTCCCTTTCAGCGATGCCGTCAGCGTGCTGGCGCAGGATCGCCCGGTCATGGGTATCGTTTCCGGTCAGGGCGGTGCAGCCGGCCAGCGGGAGCGGGTGGCCGAGTTAACCCTGATGGCCCGGGAGCAGGGGCGTGACGTCCATATCCTGGCGGCCGATAACCGCTCACGTGATTTTCTCGCCGGGGATGTGCGTCTGGCCGGGGAAACGGTGACCGGTAAATCCGCCCTGCAGGACGGGACGGCGTTTATTCCGGGCGGAACACTCATCGTGGATCAGGCGGAGAAGCTGAGCCTGAAGGAAACGATTTCCCTGCTCGATGGCGCGATGCGCCATAACGTGCAGGTCCTGCTCTCCGACAGCGGGAAGCGCAGCGGGACCGGCAGCGCGCTGACCGTACTGAAGGACAGCGGCGTGAATACGTATCGCTGGCAGGGTGGCCATCAGACCACAGCCGACATCATCAGTGAACCGGATAAAGGCGCACGCTACAGCCGGCTGGCACAGGAGTTTGCCGTCAGCGTGCGTGAAGGGCTGGAAAGCGTGGCGCAAATCAGCGGGACGCGTGAACAGAGCGTACTCAACGGCCTTATCCGTGACTCCCTCAGAAATGAGGGAGTGCTGGGTGAGAAAGACACGACCATTACAGCCCTGACGCCGGTATGGCTGGACAGCAAAAGCCGGGGCGTGCGGGATTATTACCGGGAGGGGATGGTGATGGAACGCTGGGATCCGGAGACCCGGACGCACGATCGCTTTGTCATTGACCGGGTGACCGCGAGCAGCAATATGCTGACCCTGAAAGACCGGGAAGGGGGCCGTCTGGATCTGAAGGTTTCCGCGGTCGACAGCCAGTGGACGCTGTTCCGGGCAGATACACTGCCGGTGGCCGAGGGGGAACGTCTGGCGGTGCTCGGGAAGATACCGGACACACGCCTGAAGGGCGGGGAAAGCATCACGGTGATGAAAGTGGAGGACGGGCAACTGACGGTACAGCGGCCGGGGCAGAAAACCACGCAGACCCTGGCCGTGGGCGCGGGCGTGTTTGACGGTATTAAAATCGGCCACGGCTGGGTGGAAAGTCCCGGCAGGTCGGTTAGCGAGACGGCAACGGTCTTTGCGTCGGTGACGCAGCGTGAGCTGGATAACGCCACCCTCAACCAGCTGGCGCAGAGCGGAAGTCATCTCCGTCTGTACTCAGCGCAGGATGCGGCTCGCACGACGGAGAAGCTGTCGCGGCATACCGCCTTCAGCGTGGTCTCAGAGCAGCTGAAGACCCGATCCGGCGAGACGGACCTGGATGCGGCCATTGCGCAGCAGAAGGCCGGACTGCGTACCCCGGCAGAACAGGCCATTCACCTGGCCATCCCGCTGCTTGAAAGTGAGAAACTGACCTTCTCCCGGCCCCAGCTGCTGGCGACGGCGCTGGAAACCGGGGGCGGGAAGGTTCCGATGGCGGACATCGACACGACCATTCAGGCACAAATCAGGTCGGGGCAGTTGCTGAATGTACCGGTGGCGCACGGCTACGGCAATGACCTGCTGATTTCCCGTCAGACCTGGGACGCCGAAAAAAGCATCCTGACCCGGGTGCTGGAAGGTAAAGACGCGGTGGCCCCCCTGATGGACCGCGTGCCGGCCAGTCTGATGACGGACCTGACCGCCGGACAGCGGGCGGCGACCCGGATGATTCTGGAAAGCACGGATCGGTTCACGGTGGTTCAGGGGTATGCCGGGGTGGGGAAAACCACCCAGTTCCGGGCAGTCATGAGTGCCATCAGTCTGCTGCCGGAAGAGACCCGTCCGCGCGTCATCGGTCTGGCGCCGACGCATCGCGCGGTCGGGGAAATGCAGAGTGCCGGCGTGGATGCGCGCACGACGGCGTCGTTCCTCCACGACACGCAGCTGCTGCAGCGCAATGGCCAGACACCCGATTTCAGCAACACCCTGTTCCTGCTCGACGAGAGCTCAATGGTGGGGCTGGCCGATATGGCAAAAGCCCACTCCCTCATCGTCGCTGGCGGTGGACGGGCGGTGTCCAGTGGGGATAACGACCAGCTGCAGCCCATCGCGCCGGGCCAGCCGTTCAGGCTGATGCAGCAGCGCAGCGCCGCCGACATTGCCATCATGAAAGAGATTGTGCGCCAGGTGCCTGAGCTGCGACCGGCGGTCTACAGCCTGATTGAACGGGATGTGCACCGCGCCCTGACCACCATTGAGCAGGTCACGCCGGAGCAGGTGCCGAGAAAAGAAGGCGTCTGGGCGCCGGGCAGTTCTGTGGTGGAATTCACGCCGAAGCAGGAAAAGGTGATACAAAAGGCGCTGAGCGAGGGGAAAACCCTGCCGGCAGGTCAGCCCGCGACGCTCTACGAGGCGCTGGTGAAGGACTATACCGGACGGACCCCGGAGGCACAGTCGCAGACGCTGGTGATCACCCATCTGAATAAGGACCGCCGGGCGCTGAACAGTCTGATCCATGACGCACGGCGGGAGAACGGGGAAACCGGCAAAGAGGAAATCACCCTGCCGGTGCTGGTCACGAGTAACATCCGTGACGGTGAACTGCGCAAACTGTCGACCTGGACGGCTCACAAGGAGGCGGTGGCGCTGGTTGATAACGTATACCACCGTATCAGCAAAGTGGATAAGGATAATCAGCTGATCACCCTGACAGACAGTGACGGAAAGGAGCGATATATCTCTCCCCGTGAAGCCTCTGCTGAAGGTGTGACGCTTTATCGCCAGGAAAAGATCACCGTGTCTCAGGGGGACCGAATGCGCTTCAGCAAAAGTGACCTGGAGCGCGGCTATGTGGCCAACAGTATCTGGGAGGTGCAGTCTGTTGCGGGTGACAGTGTCACGCTGTCTGATGGCAAAACCACCCGCACGCTGACCCCGAAGGCGGATCAGGCGCAGCAGCATATCGACCTCGCCTACGCCATCACGGCTCACGGCGCCCAGGGGGCCAGCGAACCGTATGCCATCGCGCTGGAAGGGGTGGCCGGTGGTCGGGAACAGATGGCCAGCTTTGAGTCTGCCTATGTGGCTTTATCCCGCATGAAACAGCATGTGCAGGTTTACACCGACAGCCGTGAGGGCTGGATAAAGGCCATCAAGCATTCACCTGAGAAAGCGACGGCGCACGATATTCTTGAACCCCGTAACGACCGGGCGGTGAAAAGCGCCGATCTGCTGTTCGGGCGGGCAAGGCCACTGGATGAAACCGCCGCTGGTCGGGCAGCCCTGCAGCAGTCCGGTCTGGCACAGGGAAATTCACCGGGAAAATTCATTTCTCCGGGGAAAAAGTACCCTCAGCCGCATGTGGCGCTGCCGGCATTTGATAAAAACGGGAAAGCCGCCGGTATCTGGCTCAGCCCGCTGACCGACAGGGACGGACGGCTGGAGGCCATCGGCGGAGAGGGGCGGATTATGGGCAATGACGCCGCCCGGTTTGTGGCGCTGCAGAACAGCCGCAACGGTGAAAGCCTGCTGGCCGGGAATATGGGGGAGGGGGTCAGAATGGCCCGCGACAATCCCGATACCGGGGTGGTGGTGCGGCTGGCCGGTGATGACCGTCCCTGGAACCCCGGGGCCATAACCGGCGGGCGGGTATGGGCTGAACAGGAGCCGGTGGCTCCGGTACCGCAGGCCGGGGCTGACATTATCCTCCCGCCGGAGGTACTGGCGCAGCGGGCGGCAGAAGAACAGCAGCGCCGCGAAATGGAAAAACAGGCGGAACAGACTGCCCGGGAAGTGGCCGGGGAGGCGCGTAAAGCCGGCGAGCCGGTGGACCGGGTGAAAGAGGTTATCGGGGACGTCATCCGTGGACTCGAGCGTGACCGGCCGGGCCCGGAGAAAACGACGCTACCGGATGATCCTCAGTTCCGGCGCCAGGAGGCGGCGATTCAGCAGGTGGCCTCAGAAAGTCTGCAGCGTGAGCGTCTGCAGGCTGTGGAGCGGGACATGGTTCGTGACCTGAACCGCGAGAAAACCCTCGGGGGCGACTGACGCGCCTGCGGCTTGTCTGCCCCGGCAGGGCCTCCGGTTAACACCGGACCCCCTGCCGGGGCGCGGTAAAAAGAGAGAAGGATACAGAGATGACAGCACACACAATCGGTTTCAGAGCCGCTGACCGCTGGCTGCAGGCATTACTGACCTGGACACCGGGTCAGACGGATATGATTAAAACGGTGGCCCTGGTCCTGATGGTCACCGACCATGCCGGGTTACTGCTGGCACACAATAACGAGATAATGCGGCTTCTGGGACGGGGCTGTTTTCCGCTGTTCGGTCTGGCATGGGGAATGAATCTGGCCCGGCACGCGGAAATACGCCAGTCGCAGCTGAACAGTCTGTGGGGCTGGGCGCTGGTTGCCCAGGTGTCGTTTATGCTCATCGGGTACCCGTGGTATACCGGGAATATTCTGTTTGCCTTTGCCGTCACGGGCCAGGTCCTGCGGTGGGTCAGCCAGCCGTCCTGGTATTACACCCTCCCGGCGGTCGGACTGCTGGTCGCCTGGATACCCCTGTCAACCGGCAGCTACGGCATGGCCGGAGTGGGCATGCTCACCGCCAGCTGGCTGCTTTGCCGCGCACAGCATGCACCGGAACGGCTGGGATACGGGGTGCTGTGGGCCCTCATGGTGTTGCTGATGAATATGCATAACGTGAGTGAATCGGCGGCCGGGCTGGCGATTGCGCTGCTGACGCTGATCGTGTGTTCATCTGCCGGAGAACGTGTGAAACGCTTCTGGCCGCGGCATTTCTTTGTGATGTTCTATGCAGTGCACCTGGCGGTACTGGGTATTGTCATCTCGATGTAAAAAAAAACCGGACACAGGTCCGGGGGAGGGCACATTGCCCGTAAACGTGACAAGGGGATATCATCGTTGTGTCCACTGCATTGTGAGGTGAAACGATGATACCGTTAGCGTATCGTATACCTCAGACCTGTAGCTTTTATTGATATGGCCCCTTATGAGTGAAGAAAAACGCCCTGTACTGAGCCTGAAACGAAAACCGGCGGAGAACAGTACGGCACCCGCGGAGGCGACACCTGTCCCTGGTGTGGTGCGCCGTAAGAAGGTCGTGGTGGTTTCGTCCCCGCCGGCCTGGAAGGCAAAGAAAGAGAAACTTGAGAAGGTTAAACAAGCGGCAGAAGCCGCCGCGCGTAACGCGGCGCCGGCGCCGGTTAAAGCAGTAAAGACGCCACCTCCGGTGCGTTATCTTCGCCTGCTGCCGCCGGAACAGGCCATTATGACCCTGAAGGCGTTCTGGCCACAGCTGTTCGACGGAAACGCGCCACGTCTGCTGGCGACGGGCATGCGCGAACAGCTGTTTGCGGATATCGTGAACCGCGACCTGCTGCTGTCGCATAAACAGGTGATTAAGTGCCTGAAGAGTCTGACCCGGTCTGCGGGCTATCTGTCCCGGATGAAGGTGGGGGCCTCCCGCTATGATCTGCAGGGGAATGCCGTCGCGACCGTCACTGCAGAGGAAGCGCAGTACGCCAGCGAGCGCATGATGAAAGAACTCCTGCGAACTGAGCGTATGCGGAGCCAGTCAGTTGGCTGAATACAATCGAGGAGAGGAAATGGATTTTGAAGCGCGGAAACAAAAGGCGCTGGCGATAATGGCCAGCCGTAAGATGTGGAAAAGCAATTATGCACCGCTTCTGATACGACTGTTGTGGCGGCTGGGGATAAACATTCCCCCGCTGCCGTTTGCTCCGCTCTGGCAGGTTTTTGTCGTAATGACAGGCTATTTCTCCCTTGGATATGGGCTGTGGATGTACTGGACGGTGTGGCGGGCCCAGGGGATGCCTCTCCTGTTCGCCTGCGAAATCAGTCTTATCGCGGGCGTGTTATTTGGCCTGACGATGGCACTTTTTCATCTGTGGCGGCGAAAGGTGAATAAATTACCTGACTGGAAAGATCTGTAATGAAATAAATATATGCTGTCAGGTTGTGAACATTCCTGGCCTGACAGACCCCTCGTTTTCTAAAAACATTTACCCTGTATGGTGTGGTTATTATACGTGACTACGTCCGTTCTGGTATTACTCCTGTCCGGAAGGGGCTGTTGTGCTTCTTATTGTCGTATATAGTCAGAACAAATATATTCAAACGAAAGAGAGGTAAAGGGTGAAAGGCATTGTGGCTGAGGCATGTGTGTTGCCCGGGTATGGGCAGACGCGAAGAATGACAAGCCATTCGGTGCCGTGAATGGCTGCTTCGGGACTGCCACGTCCCGGGGCGATGTGACGCTTATAAGTGCTCAATTTTCAATTTAAGTCATCCACTGTCAGTATTTAACTTATTTCAATATTTTTATTACATCACGACGTGCGATATATGAAATGCACAGGCTTTCATATCGTGCGTAAATCATCAAATAAAAAGGAAAAAAACTATGTTTAAATATTTTATTCTGCGCAAACAGCAGCAGCTGTTCTGTTATTTCTGCGGTATCGTGCTAGCGATGGTTCTTATGCTCCTGTTCCCTTCCGTTTTTCGGGGGAGTGGGTTTTATCTGCTTTTATCGTCTGTTGCGCTGTTCTGGGCAGGCCTTGCCCTATATACCCGTCACATCGACCGGATGAGAAAGCCAGAGGTCTCACCGCTGGTCAGTATTCGCGACGGTAATCAGGTGGTGGCCGAGGTGCCGCGCCATGAAAAGGCCCGGCTGGAATGGGAAATCTTCCGGGACGATGAGGTGTTTCGCCAGCAAAGGTGGGAGCTTACAGGCCTGACCGGACGGGTTATCAGCCGGGGGCTGTTGTATACGCCGGCGGTGATGCTGGTTGGTATCGGTATTCTCGCCTGGGGTTCCCCACAGGATGCCATCCAGCTGATTAATGCTCTTCGTAATATGCCTGCTGCGGAACTGGTGCATCAGATTGGTTTTGTCCTGTGCCTCGTCCTGCAGATTAGCGTCATATCAGTTCTGATCGCTGATGTTGTAGCCGGGAGAGGATTGCCGAATGTATTTCGCCGCGCGTTGCTCGACAGGCTGCCGGCAGAGTTCTGCCTTATCAGAAGAGGGACAGAAAGATGAGGACGACGACAGGAAAACGCATCGGGAAAGAAAGGAACATCAGGGAATAAAATACATGGCAAAGATATTAATGATGGCGGGCAGTACCGTTGTTGTGCTGAGTTTGCTGGGGTTTCTGGTGCTGCTTCTGAAAGGTCGCGCAGTAACGAAGACTTCCCCGGTTCTGATGTCACTCAAAGCCCTGGGTATACGCCCCTCAGAGGCTGAGCAACGGTTGTGTCGCCAGCGGGTCTGGGTGGGTAATGACACACTGATGACGCCACGGGAACAACATTTTTTCCGGGAATTACTGAGGCATACCAGCCGAAATCGCTGGCTGTTGTGTCCTCAGGTCCGGGTGGCAGATATTGCCACACTCTCTTCCCATATCCGGCCACGATCCCGGACCTGGTGGCAACTCTTCCGGATGGCATCACAGTGGCACTGCGATGTGGTCATCGTTGACATCCATACCTTCGCTATCATCGGCGCAGTTGAACTGGATGATGCCTCACACCTGAAAAAACACCGTATCCGGCGCGATATTCTGCTGGAAGAGGTTCTGAGGCAGGCCGGTATTCCACTATTACGCGATCGGGATTCAGAGAGGCTGGTAAGAAGGGTCGGAGAGTTTCTGAAAAACCGCGGAGCCGATGCTGCCGAAAAATCCATAACCGGTATGAATTCAACGACAGAGCATACTGAACGCAAGGAGAAAGAAAAATGATTATCGCCGCCGAAGTGAAACGTGATGAACAGGGGTACTGGACACATCCAGCGCTGGCACGCAGTGGTTGTGAAACTTCCGCAGAATTAAGTTACTGGCTCAGAACTCATAAACTTCAGTGCTTTGTGATGACAATGCGCGATGAAGCGCCTGAAGCCTTTGCTGCCGGATTTACGGATGAAGCCCCGGATGCCCTTGGCTGGATACCGGAGCCGCCGGATGATGATGGCTGGTTCCTGGGCTCTGTCCACGATACCGGCGACGGACCCGTCTGCTACTGGTTTCGGCATACCACAAAATCCTGACGCCTCCGCATGGCGTCGTTGTCCAACCCCGGGAACGGGGAAAAGCCAGTTTCCCCCGCTCCCGGCGTTTCTTAAAACACCCGTTAAGGAAATACTGTGAAAAAAATTAACCGTACACTCCGCAAATGTTGTCTGTCGGGGCTTATCAGCCTGGTTTTGTGTGCACCTGTTCCGGCCGTGTATGCCGCCAGCATCGAGACGGGATATTCTCCGGAAGGAACGGCTCTGCAGCTGGTCCTGAAGACTATTGATTCTGCACAGCAGGAAATCCGGCTGATGGGCTATTCCTTTACTTCACCCGAAGTCGCCGGCGCGCTTGTCAGAGCAAAACAGCGTGGTCTTGATGTGAAAGTGGTTCTGGACTGGAAAGCCAATACCGGCAAGCAAAACCAGGCGAGCCAGGCGGCCATGAATCTTCTGGTCAATGCCGGCATCCCGGTTCGCACAGTGTCGCAGTACAAAATCATGCACGACAAAGTCATCATTGCTGACGACCGCAATATTGAAGTCGGGTCTTTTAACTACACCCGCGCCGCTGAACGCGTCAATTCAGAGAACGTGCTTGTCGTATGGGATGTTCCAGTCGTAGCTCAACGCTATCTGCAGCACTGGCAGTCTCGCTGGAATGGCGGTACTGATTGGCATTCATCGTACTAACGATCACATTGAACACATTTTTTCTGCGCCAACAGGAAAAATGTATTTTACATTAAATTAATGTGTGCACTCGCTGCCTATAAAGACATGTAGTATCTTTGTCCAGGTATTTTGTTAAATGCTTGAGGAGGCAGAGATGTCACAGGTCGTTAACGGAGTTACTTCCTCATCGAAACGTCCCTACCGGAAAGGGAACCCACTTAGCGATGCTGATAAACAGCGATCTTCAGTGGCAAAGAAAAGGGCCACCCATAAAGAAGTTAAAGTGTTCCTGGAACCACAGCTCAAAGACATATTGATGAAAATGTGTCATGACGATGGGTTAACACAGGCTGAAGTACTGTCCCGGTTGATCCAACGCGAAGCATTAGCCAGAAACATATCTTAATGGGCTTACTTTCTTGAACCTTTACCCGATGAGTGTTAAATTGCTGCGAGATTAGAGCTTTTGGTGTGCCACGCCGTAAGGTGGCAGGGAGCTGGTTTTGTGGATGTTTACCCGGAACCAGAAAGCAAAAACCCCGATAATCTTCTTCAATCTTGGCGGACAGAAAAGATTAACGGGGCCTTCATAAACTGCATAGAACGTGTTGCTCTATGCAGGGAGTATAGAATTATGCCCAGAAAAGTTCAAGACCTTCTGTGCTCACTCCTTCCGTGCAACATAAGCGCAGGAAGCGGTGACTGATATCCTTCAAAACCACTATTCACAGGTTAAAAACCCGAACCCGGTTTTCACGCCGCGAGAAGGGAAAAAGACCCTGCCGTTCTGCCGTAAGCTGATGGCGAAAGCCGAAGGCTTCACGTCCCGTTTTGATTTTTCCATTCATGTGGCGTTTTTGCGTTCGCTGGGTAAGCGTCACCGGATGCCACCCCTGTTGCGCCGGCGAGCAATTGACGCGCTACTGCAGGCAATGTGTTTTCACTATGATCCGCTGGCCAATCGCGTGCAGCGCTCGATTACCAATATGGCCATCGAGTGTGGACTGGCCACCGAGTCCAGGAGCGGCAACCTGTCAGTCAGCCGTGCCACCCGGGCGCTGAAGTTTCTGGCCGAGCTGGGGCTCATCACCTATCAGACTGAATATGACCCGCAGATCGGCTGTAACATCCCGACCGATATCACCTTCACCCCGGCTCTGTTTTCCGCGCTTGACGTTTCTGAGGTGGCTGTGGTGGCCGCGCGCCGCAGCCGTGTGGAGTGGGAAAACCTGCAGCGCAAAAAGCAGAAACTGAAACCCCTGGAGATGGACGAACTGATCGCAAAAGCGTGGCGGTTTGTGCGTGAGCGTTTTCGCAGCTATCAGGCTGAGCGTAAATCTCACGGCCGTAAGCGGGATACTGCACGGCGGGATGCATCACGGCAGCGTCATGACATCGAGACGCGCGTGCGTCAGCAACTGACCCGCGAATACGCCACCGGCCGCTTCATGGGCGATAAAGAAGCGCTGAAGCGTGAGGTTGAGCGCCGTGTGCAGGAGCGCATGCTGCTGTCGCGCGGGAACAACTACACGCGACTGGCCACTGTCCCCCTATAACATTCCTTCCTTAAAAAATCCGGCCGGCGCCGGAGGCTTTCGCACGCCTGTTGTCCGGCTACTACGTATTATCTTATCTTCAGACCTGCTTTCCTCACCATAATTCCGGTCTTCCTGGCGTCAACGTGGCCTTAAATGTTATCGCCGGCGTCACTTCTGACGGCCGATTTCTGTTATCCACAAATAACTGCAAGGGAGTATTTAATTAGGCTACAACCGTGATACGCACAAAGCACATGCCGTCGGACTTTCAGGGCGCGTGGTTCCTTTTAAACACCAGCTCTATATCTCTTTTAAAGATCCTTTAATAAATCCTGTAAACGCATAACCTGTTCATCGCCTGCCCTGTGGACAGGCTGCGGAGAATGCCCGCCCTTGCAGCGACCTGACGGTCGCGCCGGTTCGGCAACATCAGAGAGAGCTCCCATCGCTTCGCGACGGGCCCCGACCGGATAACTACATTAGTTACAGCATTCAAAAGGAAAATCATCATAAAACCGGCGCCGGTTTGCCGGCCAGGAGCCCCTCCCCACCACTGAAAAGCGCCGCCGCCCCCGGCCGAAGGCCGGGGAACACCATCGCTTTTAATGATGGGTGTTGTAACTACTCTTCTTCGTCGCTGTGGGTGGAGCTGCGGTCAGTTGTCTGGTACACGCTCGTAAGCGGCCCTCCGGCCCGCTAACGCGGAGATACGCCCCGACTGCGGCTGTCGCCTTGCCGGGACCACTCCGACCGCGTACAGAGGCGTCTGTGATGTTTTAAGCGGGTATGGCTTATCAGGGCGGGGGAAGGGATTGGCAGAACCTGTCAAAACAGCAGCCGGCTGCGCCGGGTAACGGCGCCATTTACCCGCGGTACTCCATTCAACTTCAGCTGGCGCCTCCATGC
>NZ_KV793018.1:0-1001 GCF_001808325.1 Klebsiella sp. HMSC16C06 | reverse complement strand
CGGTTGTCGGTGTTGTCCTTGCCGTTGTCGTAGTCATGGAAAGCCAGCAGGTATTCGATCTGCGCCTGCTGGGTGAACTTATGGCTGCCCTCGAAGCTGGCGTAGACCGTGGTCAGGTCGTCGGTTTTGTTATAGACGCTGTTATCCGAGTTGTCGGAGTAGCGCAGGATCACCTTGTTCACCCCGCTGTCGTTGGTGTGGCTCAGCACCAGGCCGCCCTGCCAGGCTTCGAGGCGCGCGTCGCTGTCCACCGCCTTCGAGTCAAAGCCGTAGTTGGCGTACACCTCGACGTCGATCGGCCCGGCCTTGATGTTGTGGGTTTTGGTGGTCAGCGCGTAGTGGCCGTTGTCGCCGGTGTCGGAGCTGCCGGTACAGGTGATACGCGACGGGTTGGTCTCGTCTGCCATCACTTCCGGACTACAGGATTTCACCTGCGACACCGTCGCCACGTCAAACTGCACGCCGCCGATATCAAAGTTCTTCACCCCGGCGCCCTGGCCGTCGTGGTTCATCCAGAAGTAGTCGTTGATCCCCTGTTGCGGACGCTGGTGGAAGTCGCGGCCGGCCCAGATATAGGCGTTGGGGTTGGATTCCAGCACGTTGGTGACGCCGACGTAGGCCTTCTTCAGGTTAACTTCGTCGCTCCAGTGGTCGAACATCACGTTGAGATCCCAGATAGCCCCCTGCGCGCTTTTGAAGGCCTTGCTGATCTGGAATTCGCCGCCGTTGCTTTCGTTGCCGAGACGGCCTATCGCCGAGGCGCCGTTATAGGAGCCGTCGACGCCGACATATTTCTGGTCGCCGGTCTGGAAGTGGGCGCCATAGCGGGCATAGCCGCTGAACTTGAGGCCGAACGGAATGGCCATATCCGGCGAGGCGGCGGTGGTCTGCGGGTTGGTGATCACGTCGACCTTTTTGTTGGCCGCGGCGTCGATTTTCGCCTGGCGGTCGGCCAGCGCTTTATCAACGGCTTTGGCGACGATGGCGTCGATCTGTTCCTG
>NZ_KV793017.1:0-7085 GCF_001808325.1 Klebsiella sp. HMSC16C06 | reverse complement strand
CTATGCTCAATACTCGTGTGCACCAAAGCGAGGTGTGAGCATGGCGTCAGACACATTACCAATTGCCGAGCAGGGCGTGGCCACCCTGCCCGATGCGGCATGGGCACAGGCCCGGCACCGGACCGAAATCATCGGGCCGCTGGCAGCGCTTGAAGTGGTTGGGCATGAAGCCGCCGATGCCGCTGCTCAAGCGCTGGGCCTATCCAGGCGGCAGGTGTATGTCCTGATCCGGCGTGCCCGGCAAGGTGCTGGGTTTGTGACGGACCTGGTTCCCGGCCAGTCCGGCGGCGGAAAAGGCAAGGGACGCTTGCCGGAATCAGTTGAGCGCATCATCCGCGAGTTGCTGCAAAAGCGCTTCCTGACCAAGCAGAAGCGTAGCCTGGCGGCGTTCCACCGCGAGGTCGCGCAGGCTTGCAAAGCGCAAAAGCTACGGGTGCCGGCGCGCAACACTTTGGCCCTGCGGATCGCCGGCCTCGACCCGCTCAAGGCCACTCGCCGCCGGGAAGGTCAGGATGCGTCCCGCAGCCTGCAAGGTGTCGGTGGTGAGCCTCCCGCCGTGACCGCGCCACTGGAACAAGTGCAGATTGATCACACGGTCATCGACCTGATCGTGGTGGACGAGCGCGACCGGCAACCGATTGGCCGTCCGTATCTGACCATCGCCATCGACGTGTTTACCCGCTGCGTGCTCGGCATGGTCGTCACGCTGGAAGCGCCGTCATCTGTTTCGGTCGGCCTGTGCCTTGTGCATGTCGCCTGCGACAAGCGTCCCTGGCTGGAGGGTCTGAATATAGAAATGGATTGGCCGATGAGCGGCAAGCCCAGGCTGCTCTACTTGGACAACGCGGCCGAGTTCAAGAGCGAGGCGCTGCGCCGTGGCTGCGAGCAGCACGGCATCCGGTTGGACTATCGTCCGCCAGGGCAGCCGCACTACGGCGGCATCGTGGAACGGATCATCGGTACGGCGATGCAGATGATCCACGATGAATTGCCAGGGACGACCTTCTCCAACCCTGACCAGCGCGGGGACTACGATTCCGAAAACAAGGCCGCCCTGACATTGCGTGAGCTGGAGCGCTGGCTCACGTTGGCGGTGGGCACCTATCACGGCTCTGTGCACAACGGCCTGCTTCAGCCGCCGGCGGCGCGCTGGTCAGAAGCCGTGGCGCGTGTCGGTGTACCGGCTGTCGTCACCCGCGCCTTGGCTTTTTTGGTCGATTTCCTGCCCATCATTCGCCGTACTCTGACTCGCACCGGCTTTGTCATCGACCACATTCACTACTACGCCGATGCGCTCAAACCGTGGATCGCACGACGCGACCGCTTGCCCGCTTTCCTGATCCGGCGCGACCCGCGTGACATCAGCCGTATCTGGGTGCTGGAACCGGAGGGGCAGCATTACCTGGAAATCCCCTACCGTACCTTGTCGCACCCGGCTGTCACCCTCTGGGAACAACGGCAGGCGCTGACGAAATTGCGGCAGCAGGGACGCGAACAGGTGGATGAGTCGGCGCTGTTCCGCATGATCGGGCAGATGCGCGAGATCGTGACCACCGCACAGAAGGCCACGCGCAAGGCGCGGCGCGACGCGGATCGACGCCAGCACCTCAAGGCATCGCCTCCGCCGGACAAGCCGATTCCGCCGAAAACGGACGTTGCTGATCCGCAGGCAGACAACCTGCCTCCGGCCAAACCGTTCGACCAGATCGAGGAGTGGTAGCCGTGGACGAATATCCCATCATCGACTTGTCACACCTGCTGCCAGCTGCACAGGGGCTGGCTCGGCTGCCGGCGGACGAGCGCATCCAGCGCCTTCGCGCCGACCGCTGGATCGGCTACCCGCGCGCGGTCGAGGCGCTGAACCGGCTGGAAACCCTGTATGCGTGGCCAAACAAGCAACGCATGCCCAACCTGCTGCTGGTTGGCCCGACCAACAACGGCAAGTCGATGATCATCGAGAAATTCCGGCGCACGCATCCGGCCAGCTCCGACGCGGACCAGGAACACATGCCGGTGCTGGTCGTGCAGATGCCGTCCGAACCGTCGGTGATCCGCTTCTACGTCGCGCTACTTGCCGCGATGGGGGCACCATTGCGCCCGCGCCCACGGCTGCCGGAAATGGAGCAACTGGCGCTGGCACTGCTGCGCAAGGTCGGCGTGCGCATGCTGGTGATCGACGAGCTGCACAACGTCTTGGCCGGCAACAGCGTCAACCGGCGGGAATTTCTCAACCTGCTGCGCTTCCTCGGCAATGAGCTGCGCATCCCATTGGTCGGGGTCGGCACGCGCGACGCCTACCTGGCCATCCGCTCGGATGACCAATTGGAAAACCGCTTCGAGCCCATGATGCTGCCGGTGTGGGAGGCCAACGACGATTGCTGCTCACTGCTGGCCAGCTTCGCCGCTTCGCTTCCATTGCGGCGACCCTCGTCGATTGCCACGCTGGACATGGCCCGCTACCTGCTCACACGCAGCGAGGGCACCATCGGCGAACTGGCGCACTTGCTGATGGCGGCGGCCCTCGTCGCCGTGGAGAGCGGCGAGGAAGCGATCAACCACCGCACGCTCAGCATGGCCGATTACACCGGCCCAAGCGAGCGGCGTCGGCAATTCGAGCGGGAACTGATGTGAAGCCAGCGCCACGCTGGCCGCTGCATCCGGCTCCCAAGGAAGGCGAAGCCTTGTCTTCATGGCTCAACCGCGTGGCCCTTTGCTATCACATGGAGGTGTCCGACCTGCTGGAGCACGATCTTGGTCACGGCCAGGTTGATGACCTGGATACCGCGCCACCACTGTCGCTGCTGATGATGCTCTTCCAGCGGAGCGGCATCGAGCTGGACCGGCTGCGTTGCATGAGTTTCGCCGGCTGGGTGCCTTGGCTACTGGATAGCCTTGATGATCAGATTCCAGACGCATTGGAAACCTATGCGTTCCAGCTCTCGGTGCTGCTGCCGAAACTCCGCCGTAGGACGCGATCCATCACGAACTGGCGTGCCTGGCTGCCCAGCCAGCCGATACATCGCGCCTGTCCGCTCTGTCTGAACGACCCGGCAAACCAAGCCGTACTGCTTGCATGGAAGCTGCCCCTGATGCTGAGCTGCCCGCTGCATGGTTGCTGGCTGGAATCCTATTGGGGCGTGCCTGGGCGGTTTCTCGGCTGGGATAACGCCGACACTGCGCCGCGCACCGCCAGCGACGCGATTGCAGTGATGGACCGGCGTACCTGGCAGGCACTGACGACCGGCCATGTGGAGCTGCCGCGCCGACGCATCCACGCTGGATTGTGGTTTCGGCTAATACGCACGCTGCTCGATGAGCTGAACACCCCGCTTTCGACGTGCGGAACCTGCGCGGGGTATCTCCGCCAAGTATGGGAAGGCTGCGGGCATCCGCTGCGTGCTGGGCAAAGTCTGTGGCGACCGTATGAAACCCTGAACCCGGCAGTACGATTGCAGATGCTGGAGGCGGCGGCAACGGCAATCAGCTTGATTGAGGTGAGGGATATTAGCCCGCCAGGCGAGCATGCAAAGCTGTTCTGGTCCGAGCCCCAAACCGGGTTCACCAGTGGCCTGCCGGCGAAAGCGCTGAAGCCCGAACCCGTCGATCACTGGCAGCGTGCGGTCAAGGCCATTGATGACGCCATCATTGAAGCGCGGCACGACCCCGAGACGGCACGCTCGCTGTTCGCGTTGGCTTCCTATGGTCGGCGCGACCCCGCTTCCCTGGAACAGTTGCGCGCTACCTTCGCGAAGGAAGGCATCCCCACGGAATTTTTGTCACATTACGAGCCTGATGAGCCCTTTGCATGTCTTAGACAGAATGACGGGTTAAGTGACAAATTTTGACGACCAGAACTTTCCGGTTCACACTGTCACATAATCGAACGTATACGTGACGGGTGAAAAGGTGCTGATCGGCTACATGCGGGGATCGAAGGCGGACGGATCCCAGTCCACCAATTTGCAACGCGATGCGCTCATCGCCGCTGGTGTGAGCCTTGCGCACCTTTACGAGGATCTGGCCTCGGGCAGGCGCGATGATCGCCCAGGGTTGGCTGCTTGCCTGAAGGCGCTTCGTGAAGGGGACACGCTGATCGTGTGGAAGCTCGATCGGCTTGGCCGTGATCTGCGCCACCTGATCAACACCGTGCACGACCTAACTGCGCGTAGCGTGGGCCTGAAGGTCCTGACCGGTCACGGTGCGGCGGTCGACACGACGACTGCCGCCGGCAAGCTTGTGTTCGGTATTTTTGCCGCGCTGGCCGAGTTCGAGCGTGAGTTGATTTCCGAGCGAACAGTCGCTGGACTTATCTCGGCGCGCGCTCGCGGCAGGAAAGGGGGGCGCCCCTTCAAGATGACCGCCGCCAAGCTACGCCTGGCGATGGCCAGCATGGGGCAACCGGAAACCAAGGTGGGCGATCTCTGCGAAGAACTCGGGATTACCCGGCAGACGCTCTACCGGCACGTGTCGCCCAAGGGCGAACTGCGGCCAGACGGCGTAAAGCTGCTCTCCCTCGGTTCAGCCGCATAAATGGAGGCGACCTGGAACGGGGCGCTGTTCAGTGCGGCAACGATCCGATTACCGGTGTCGACCCAGAGCAGCCGTAGAGCTTTTGGGAAAGCTGTCGTTCAACGTTTGACGTGAGGGGCCGCCGTAGCGGCGAAGCCGCGAAGGGAACCCGCAAGCGCAGCTTGTGGGCGGTCCCTCTCGACGGAATGGTTAGATGCGACCGTTTTAGTGAACACTTGCCTTAGATAGCAAGTTGAGCACAGCAACGCCGCTGATAATGAAGCCGACACCAACAAATCCCCACATATCTAGTTTTTGACCATGCAAAACCCATGCAATCGCAGTGACCAAGACGATCCCGAGGCCCGACCAAACTGCGTAGGCGATTCCAACAGGAATCGATTTGAGTGTCAGCGACAGGAAATAAAAAGCAGCAGCGTATCCCGCTACGACGATAAAAGACGGTACTAACCTAGTAAAGCCCTCACTAGACTTGAGCGCAGAGGTTGCAATGACCTCAAAAATAATGGCCGTAGCCAGAAATAACCAATTTTTCAAAATATTTCTCCATGGAGTTCCGCGAAGAAATTTTAGGTTCGATTTAAGAAAAAAAAACAGTCTTGTTGCTGGCCGAAATTTGTGCGCACAGCAAAGCATCTAACGCTGGAGTTAAGCCGCGGCGCGTAGCGCCGTCGGCTTGAACGACTTGTTATACAAATTTTGCTGGTAACCAGATTGACCATTTTGGAAATCAATTGTTTTTTACAAGATGAATAAACCTATCAACATCGGCTTGGTAATCTTGAGAATTGAAACCGTTTTCGCAGTTTGCGTGAACATAGCCGCCATAGCCCATGCCAAGATATCTGAAGGTATCTTTAAATGAATTGAGAAATGAGCTATCAGCATCGCTGCTAATGGATGTGCAAACAACAAAACCTGTTTTACTGCGCAGCCGCCTACCAATATCCTTTAGCTCATCAACATCCAGAAAATCCGATGTTCTATCAATAAATACCTTCATTTGAGCACTTGGGCCGTACCAATAAACTGGCGTTGCCAAAATTATATTCTCGTAATCTAGCAATTGATTCATCACAGAAAGAAAATCATCGCCTATGTTTTTGTGATCATAGTCATAGGGTGATATGTCTTTATCCAACAAATTGATTACACCAATATCTAGCTCAGAAGAGATCCAATCTATAAGTCTACCTGTATTGCCATTCCTTCTGGCACTCGCAAATACTGCTATTGTTTTGCTCACTGCTGACTCCTTTCATTTGTATAACTTTGTTTTAGGGCGACTGCCCTGCTGCGTAACATCGTTGCTGCTCCATAACATCAAACATCGACCCACGGCGTAACGCGCTTGCTGCTTGGATGCCCGAGGCATAGACTGTACAAAAAAACAGTCATAACAAGCCATGAAAACCGCCACTGCGCCGTTACCACCGCTGCGTTCGGTCAAGGTTCTGGACCAGTTGCGTGAGCGCATACGCTACTTGCATTACAGCTTACGAACCGAACAGGCTTATGTCCACTGGGTTCGTGCCTTCATCCGTTTCCACGGTGTGCGTCACCCGGCAACCTTGGGCAGCAGCGAAGTCGAGGCATTTCTGTCCTGGCTGGCGAACGAGCGCAAGGTTTCGGTCTCCACGCATCGTCAGGCATTGGCGGCCTTGCTGTTCTTCTACGGCAAGGTGCTGTGCACGGATCTGCCCTGGCTTCAGGAGATCGGAAGACCTCGGCCGTCGCGGCGCTTGCCGGTGGTGCTGACCCCGGATGAAGTGGTTCGCATCCTCGGTTTTCTGGAAGGCGAGCATCGTTTGTTCGCCCAGCTTCTGTATGGAACGGGCATGCGGATCAGTGAGGGTTTGCAACTGCGGGTCAAGGATCTGGATTTCGATCACGGCACGATCATCGTGCGGGAGGGCAAGGGCTCCAAGGATCGGGCCTTGATGTTACCCGAGAGCTTGGCACCCAGCCTGCGCGAGCAGCTGTCGCGTGCACGGGCATGGTGGCTGAAGGACCAGGCCGAGGGCCGCAGCGGCGTTGCGCTTCCCGACGCCCTTGAGCGGAAGTATCCGCGCGCCGGGCATTCCTGGCCGTGGTTCTGGGTTTTTGCGCAGCACACGCATTCGACCGATCCACGGAGCGGTGTCGTGCGTCGCCATCACATGTATGACCAGACCTTTCAGCGCGCCTTCAAACGTGCCGTAGAACAAGCAGGCATCACGAAGCCCGCCACACCGCACACCCTCCGCCACTCGTTCGCGACGGCCTTGCTCCGCAGCGGTTACGACATTCGAACCGTGCAGGATCTGCTCGGCCATTCCGACGTCTCTACGACGATGATTTACACGCATGTGCTGAAAGTTGGCGGTGCCGGAGTGCGCTCACCGCTTGATGCGCTGCCGCCCCTCACTAGTGAGAGGTAGGGCAGCGCAAGTCAATCCTGGCGGATTCACTACCCCTGCGCGAAGGCCATCGGTGCCGCATCGAACGGCCGGTTGCGGAAAGTCCTCCCTGCGTCCGCTGATGGCCGGCAGCAGCCCGTCGTTGCCTGATGGATC
>NZ_KV793016.1:0-1637 GCF_001808325.1 Klebsiella sp. HMSC16C06 | reverse complement strand
CTGAGCATGGACGCTGTACAGAAAGCCAAATCCGGCCACCCGGGGGCCCCGATGGGTATGGCTGACATTGCCGAAGTGCTGTGGCGTGATTTCCTGAACCATAACCCGAACAATCCGGCCTGGGCTGACCGTGACCGTTTTGTGTTGTCAAATGGCCATGGTTCGATGCTGATTTACAGCCTGCTGCACCTCACTGGCTACGATCTGCCGATTGAAGAGCTGAAAAACTTCCGCCAGCTGCACTCCAAAACCCCGGGTCACCCGGAAGTCGGCTACACCGCGGGCGTGGAAACCACCACCGGTCCGCTGGGCCAGGGTATCGCTAACGCGGTCGGGATGGCTATTGCCGAGAAAACTCTGGCGGCGCAGTTCAACCGTCCGGGCCACGACATCGTCGACCACTACACCTACGCCTTCATGGGCGACGGCTGCATGATGGAAGGCATTTCTCATGAAGTGTGCTCCCTGGCCGGTACTCTGAAACTGGGCAAACTGGTGGCCTTCTATGATGACAACGGCATCTCCATCGACGGCCACGTTGAAGGCTGGTTCACCGACGATACCGCGAAACGCTTTGAAGCCTACGGCTGGCACGTGGTACGCGGCGTTGACGGTCACGACGCTGACGCCATCAAACGCGCAGTAGAAGAAGCGCGTGCAGTTACCGACAAACCGTCCCTGCTGATGTGCAAAACCATCATTGGTTTCGGTTCGCCGAACAAAGCCGGTACCCACGACTCCCACGGCGCACCGCTGGGCGACGCCGAAATCGCCCTGACCCGCGAAGCGCTGGGCTGGAAACACGCGCCGTTTGACATCCCGTCTGACATCTATGCCCAGTGGGATGCCAAAGAAGCCGGCCAGGCGAAAGAAGCGGCGTGGAATGAGAAGTTTGCTGCCTACGCGAAAGCCTTCCCGCAGGAAGCGGCCGAATTCACCCGTCGTATGAAAGGTGAGATGCCGTCTGACTTCGACGCCAAAGCCAACGAGTTCATCGCGAAGCTGCAGGCTAACCCGGCGAAAATCGCCAGCCGTAAAGCGTCGCAGAATGCTATCGAAGCCTTCGGCCCGCTGCTGCCGGAATTCCTCGGCGGCTCCGCTGACCTGGCGCCGTCCAACCTGACCCTGTGGTCTGGTTCTAAGCCGATCAACGAAGACACCGCGGGTAACTACATTCATTACGGCGTGCGTGAATTCGGTATGACCGCTATCGCCAACGGTATCGCGCTGCACGGCGGTTTCCTGCCGTACACCTCCACCTTCCTGATGTTCGTGGAATACGCGCGTAATGCGGTACGTATGGCCGCGCTGATGAAACAGCGTCAGGTGATGGTCTACACCCACGACTCCATCGGTCTGGGTGAAGACGGCCCGACTCATCAGCCGGTAGAGCAGGTGGCTTCCCTGCGCGTGACGCCGAACATGTCCACCTGGCGTCCGTGTGACCAGGTTGAATCCGCGATTGCGTGGAAATATGGCGTAGAGCGTCAGGACGGCCCGACCGCGCTGATCCTCTCCCGTCAGAACCTGGCGCAGCAGGAGCGTACCGCAGAGCAGCTGGCAAACGTCGCTCGCGGCGGTTACGTGCTGAAAGATTGTGCCGGCCAGCCGGAGCTGATCTTCATCGCCACCGGTTC
>NZ_KV793015.1:0-8934 GCF_001808325.1 Klebsiella sp. HMSC16C06 | reverse complement strand
GAAAGCCCGGCGTAGCCGGTTACCTGGCTATAAATTCTGCCACCCTCCCCCCTTCCCTTAAGGTCAGCCGGAAGGGCAAGGATGGATGTTATAGGCAACTCCGGGATGAGGGAAATCTGATTTTTGAATTCAACAGATAATGAGGGCGACCACAGCATCCCACTTATTGTCTTTATTTCTGCACACGACTATTTCAGCTTCTGGCGCGCGCTGGAAATTGAGTCAGATGACGCGATGTCTCCCTTACGTGTTATCGAAACCCTGACGACCCAAACTTTCAGCCCACCACTTTTTGCCGCCCTTTGCAGTCCTAACCTTATACTGGCTGCACAGCGCCTCGCCACGTACAAAAAGCTTGTCTGTCCAATGGAACTAATACTGGATGTTGGACGAGAGGGAGATTTGACGGTATCTCCTCGCTGGCTGACGCTTCAGCCCGAGGCTCCGCTGTCACTACAAATCGCGGAAATCGCCCTTTTTTGTGGTTTGCCAGACTCGCAACCCGCGAGCCTGTCCGCGCACATCGTGTGGTACTGTCAGACAGTCTTCCCGAATCCGATGCCCGACGCTATGAGAAATTCTTCGGTACCAGCATCATAAAAGGAAGCGTACCTTCCATTACTTTCACCGCCGGGGATGCATAAAGGCCATTTCTTACCGTCAGTGAAGGTATGTGGCAGGTATTCGAGCCTGATCTCCGACTGAGACTAAGTAAACTTGAAGCAACCTCCGCAACAGCAGAACGGCTAGGGGCCATCCTGCTGGAGCTGCTATCGGGAATTACGGCCACGATAAAGAATGCGGCAAGAGGGCGATCCCCTGCAAGCTGGTAAGCCCCCAGTACAGAACCGTAGTCAGGTCCAATCCTCATAGCCGCTGTCATGGATCCAGACGATACCACCGGGGCAATCATCTTCGTAGAACCATAGATGCTCACCTCTAGTTTCCCACTCTCCTTCTGTTTTCGGGAAAGCCGCATCATAACGGCTGATTAGTTCATCAACACTACCCTGCAAAAATTCACCATGCTTACCTAGCCTGATCTTGCCTGTTTCTAAAAGCATACGTAGCAGATGAAGGAAAAATTCTTTTCTCTGATTAAAATTGAAATCTTTTTCACTGAATCTTTCTGGAGGTGTCACGTACCATACTGTACTGATAGAACACCCTTCTAAATTTTCTTTATATTCAAGTAATTCTTTGCATGTCGCTTTCATAAATATCACCTAAACTTAATCTCGATAGGTTTTTTTGACTTACCTTGCAGGTTACTAACTTGTTCATTATTGATGATATCTATCGTCCATCTAGCTTTCGTTTTATCCTTGCTGCTCGAAAACTCCCTAAGGTTGATGATCATTCCGTCTTGCTTAGCAACATAGATTATTGTCCCTAAGGGGCTGCGGATGTTTTCCTGGACTGTTATGTTGTGATCCCAAGATGCTGCCAGTACTTCACCGGACTCATTGCACCTACTATTCGCATGAGTGAGTCCGGTTTCACTGCCTCAAAGACTTGTGCACTTCGCTATACTGGCTTAAAAGGCACGCCCCAAAGCACTGCCTTCTTCTATTAAAAATATCATTTATTACAAGTCAAAAAATTCATTTATACTTTCAGTTTCATTTTTGATAGTTACGGACGAATTGACATATAAATGCTGATAAATCTCACGAACTTGTTTTATGAAAGCATCAAGCGCAATATCAAATAAATCCATCCTATTAATTAAAAGAATTAAGCTGATTTGACTTATACCATCTTTGGTTACTGTAAATATTTCCTCTGGGAGGGATCTGGAATTTTCATGTGAAAATAAAATATTAGTTACAATATTGTACAAATCATAATACATTTCATTTTCGAAAAAAGCTATCCAGCTCATGAAAGTCGTTGAGTAATTAAGTGCCTGGACACTATAATTTCCGTTATTTATTACAACTTGAGCAGTAGAATCCACAAAAAACTCCCTAAACAAATCCTTGTAATCAACTATTTCCATATCATTCCACTTATGGATCTTATAATGTTCACACAAAGGTATTACAAGATTTTTTTTACAGTCTATCTCATCTGTTTCTTGTAGGAATGAGATTGTATTATGATATCTATAATTGTTTTGTTTTATGTCTTCCATTATGAGATTATAAAACTTGGGTTTTTTATCAGAGGATATATTTCTTATGAATTCAGCGGCATGATATTCCTGAATTGACTTATGAATAAAAATATATTTATTGTAGCCCTCTCTCTGTATAAGGCACGTAACATCAACAAAGTCGACAGCTAAATTTTCGGGGCCACAATTGTCATGTTTACCTTTCAACTGCATTGATGCTTTAGTGAATTCAATTAAAGTTTGCTCAGTAAAATCGTAACTATTTTTGAAAATTGAATAAAAGCATAGAGCGCAGAAGCAATCGTAAGCGTCATTGTGACTCAATGACGATGATTTTTCGCGGTCGAAATTCTTTACCTTATCATGTCTTAAATATAAAGTCATGAATAGGTTTGAATAAAACTCAACAGTGTTGTTTGGTATTATATCCATATAAGGATAGCAAACGTGAAACAAGGTAACCAATATTGGTGATGTCATCACCGATACTAAGTTTTTATTATTTCGTATTGTTTCCTTTATTTTTGGGAGTTGCTCTATATCTATACTGTCATTATTTGAGTTTAACTTCTCAATGATAGAAAGAATATCGTCTTCAACAAGCAACTGGACTTTAAAATTAACAATTGATGGCTCGCTGCATATTGCGGTCCCAGGTCTCGTTGTGGTTATTATTTGTAAGTTGTACGTTAAATTCAGTCTGACAATTTCGTGGAGAATTGTGTTTTTTCTTTCAGAATTAATTTCGTCAAAGCCATCTAACATCAGTATAATTTTGTTACTTGCAAGAAGTTCTTCAACTTCAATATCCGATGGTTTTAAACTTAAGTTTACTAGTATATTTTGAAGTGATTTACGTATACCTTCATCACTAACTTTACGAAGTTCTATAAAAAATGGAATTTTGTTCCCATTAAATAGTTGTTCAACAAATATTTTTCGTAAAATTGTACTCTTACCTTGACCAGCTATTCCAATAATATTAGTTATTTTTTCATTCTCTATGTAAAATCCATCTTTCACTAATTGTGAAGAAGAGTTAGGTATAACACCTCGAATTCTTAAAGGATGATACATATCCTTCAGCTGTACATCATATTCTGAACTGTGAATAGTTCTTAAACTAACTACCCGTGAAACATGTTTTTCAAGATAGTTAATATATGCTCTACTATTTAACTCTCTTACTAATCTGCGAGCGTTCAGATTTGTTCTGTCCCAGAGTGCAAACACTCTGTTGAACAATTGAGTTGTGGCAACTGTAATACCAGCTTTCGTTAACTCTTGAATTATGTCCATAAATTCACCATTTTTTATTTATTATCCTAAAAAAAAACAGTCATTTCAATGGTATGTTTTCATAAACTCTTCTTGTGATTTTAACCAAAAGCTAAGAACCGTTTACCACTGGCAGAGCTGGTGGGATGATCGGGCGATAACCCTGCGTATCCGGGAAATAGCGGAAACCCGGATCCGCTAAGGTTGCCCGCGTATTCATATTCAGCTGCGGCGGGAAGGCTGACCTGTTAACCACAAGAAAACACACCGGATTTACTGTCTGGAAGGCCTCAACCTGCGCAAAAAAGCGCCCCTGCGGGCATGTCAGTGCAGCACATCGTCAGCAACGTCCGGTCCTGACCGGTGTCGATCAGTGCTGGAGTATGGATTTCGTGTCGGATAACCTGTTTAATGGACGACGTTTCCGGGCGCTGACTGTAGTGGATAATTTTAGTCGGGAGTGTGTGGCAATCCATGTTGGAAAATCGCTGAAAGGCGAGGATGTGGTCAGCATAGTGGAAGCATTACGGGTGCTGGATAAACGCCTGCCGGTACGTATCCAGACGGATAACGGCAGCGAGTTCATCTCGAAAAGCCTGGATAAATGAGCGTATGAGCAAGGTGTCACGATGGACTTCTCCCGTCCCGGGAAACTGACCGATAACCCGTTTATTGAGTCATTTAACGGCAGCCTGCGGGACGAATGTCTGAACATTCACTGGTTCCTGTCACTGGAAGATGCGCATGACAAACTCGACAACTGGCGCAGGGAATATAATCATGAGAGAACGCATTCATCATTAAATGACATGACTCCGGCTGAATTCATCCGAACTCTCCGGAAAGACGAAGATCTCTGATTTAGCACTGCACTGAATTTAGGCCAGGGTCAGAAGCCGGTTATTCCTGATTATGACTGGAGTATATTCGGGGCTAGGGTCATAACAAAGTTATTTCTGATTCGCTTTTCGTTCCATTTGGGAGATAGGTGTGAGCAGTTATAATTAGCTCACCTTTCGAACCTGATTTGACAATAACAAGGACCGCGAAGTTTGCCCCAACTTTTTTATCCTGAACAATTTGAAGCATGGATCTGTCGTCCTTACTGCTGGGGTACGGTTCAAAAGACGGGTGGGAGTGCCATTCACCGATATAGTTAAATATCTGATAATTATGGCCTGTTTCGTTAAAAAATTTACTGAACCCACTGATTGCTTCATCAAGCCGTCTGACAAAGTAGGCAAATGCACCACAACGATGTACTGTCATTTCACGTACTATAAATTCATTAGGTCCAATATGTTCCCCCATTAAAACCCCACCAATTTCGCGGCGCCCGGCTTTAGATAGAGCGTCCATTATAACTGCCTGTTGTTCAGCCGGAAGTATCAGGTTCAGCACGTTCCTCTCCTTCATAAATTTGCAGTATCGCTTGTAGGGCAGCTAAACGATCCTCCTCACTGACGCTTGTGTCATCGGTATCCCATCCAGCTCCAGACACATGGACTGGATGCGTGTCAAAAGGTTGCTCAAAAATCCACTCACAACGCATGCCGAGTAAATATAGAGAGTAAGGGAATACGCTGGGATCTCTTGATAATGCTGTATCAATAGCAAGCCTGGTTAGTGCTGTAGCGATAAATCCAACATCACTGTCATATGCGGTCAGAGGCTGTTCTTCACTGCCATCGTAATTTTGGGCGCTATCAAAAGGCGCTTTAGGAAGAGTTGAAAGATGACTATAAAATGCGTCGCGAACGGCCAAAGGGTTTGGGTCATAACCCGGGCGGGAACGAGCAATCATTCCCCCGTACCCTCCTGCAAAGATTTCCCCCCAACACAGCGGTATCTTATAGCGTTTCGCAAGAGCGGATAACTGAAGAAAAACCTCGGGGTTTGCTGTTGCGTCAATAAGCAGATCGCATTTTGAAAGGTCATTAAGGATAGAAGCCATAAATACCGAGGATTCTTGTCCCGCCAGACGAATAATACTTTCATCTACTTCAATACCCGCAGAAATCAGTGAAAGTGCACTTTTTACGCCCTCAACTTTATGTTTGCCAACATGATTCCAGTACAGCTCGTGACGCACTATATTGCTGGTAGCTAGGTAATCATCATCAACTAACAAAAATCGCTTTATTCCTGACCGGGCAAGCGATGTTGCGATTTTACTACCCATTGAGCCTAGGCCAATTATTCCGATTCTGATCTTCGTCAGCCGTTGTGATTCCTTTGATAACCTAAGCTCTGTGGATGAAGGCCAAATAATACTGAATTCGTGTATGGTGGGTTCATCACCAGGGTTAAGGTAAAAAGTTCTCAATGACAAGCCATCTCGACCTAGTAACACTATCGTTCTGGCCTTGTACTTATTATCTTCCTGAACCAGAATGTCTACTGTATCAAAGCCCTCATTTGTTATCGCCTGAATTAAATCTTCTGCAGATTTAATTTTCAATTTCAAGTCAAATCCTTCACTTTTGAACACCCATCCTTCTCCGGATAGTGAAAGTAAGTAAGTGAGTGATCCAAGACTTTGTGGAACGTCTTCGACGTTTTTTAAATTATTATCTACATCGGAAATCTGAGTGATGAATGTTACAGCCTTGTCAGAACTGAACAGGGTAGCTGTTTTTAAACTGGCGCTGGATAGAGGGGGGAGATTATTCCAAGCTTCCATGATATCGGTGGTTAGTATTAAGCGCCGGATCCAACCCCGCAAAATCTGGCCTTCTGTTAAACGATGTGCTGAAGGGACTGAATTTGGTAGTTCGGGATGCTGCTCTGTATTCAGTAACTCAAATGCACTGAGTACCATATCCGCCCCGGTTATGTCAGGCTGCCAGTTATCAGCTCGCCATTGCAGACACAGTGACCCCCCTTCACCATATTGGTGGTTTGACCACCTTTCGGAACGGTCTCTGGGACGAATATAGGGTGGAGAATCTGGAAACGAATCAGGATAAGTCATCTTCCCTTCATAAATACGACCATGAATAGTCATATTTATTTCCACTGACAACTTACCATCACTTTGAAAGCGCAGAGCCATATTTAGCCATTCATGCTCACTCTCAAGGCGTTTGAGCTCCTTCTGCTCATGCAAAAAGCGCGCAGGATTCTCCAGTAACCAACTCATCATGCAAACCCCGCTGATTTATTAGGTGTGACGGGGTGAGCGGGGAAGGATAGATATGCCGATGCGCTGACAGCTGGGCGCATGAGAGATTTGGACATGTTGGTGTCCTGAGCGATTTCTGTACTGAAATAATCAGTGTTGAAAACATTATCCCAGGCAAGCGCGGCTTTTTCACGAGTGCAATTATACTCTTCAAGCACTTCAAGTGCATTTAGCGCCTCAGTTAGGCATTCTTGAAAGAAAATAACGGCCTCATCATTTTCTTCTGCAAGATTCTTATCTGCAAACACTGGATGCTCTATGCGCTGGCTATATGTCAGCCGAGATTTGATGACCTTCCACGTTTCACGTAAAGCATCATCATCTCGGCCAGCCTGACAAACAAAATGATCTACAACTAATTTCGAAATACAAATACCGCTTGTGGTTTTCTTTTTCCATGAGGTACGGGAGCGAGCCATTTTCTTGGTCAGCTTTGTAACACGGCGAAGTTGGCTGGTATCAGCCTGACCAGTTTTAAGCTCTGAAGCAACAGCATTGTTATACCACCGTGTAACCTTACGGGCATCAGATTTAGTCCACTCATCGCCACTGGCGAGCTCATATTCAGTTGTTTCGTTACCCCAAAAGTCCTTTGTGATAAATGAACGGTATACTGGGATATCGATGTGATAACCATCAGGGTAGAGTTGGCGGACGCAATTTGTCTTGACAACGGCATCATAGGCCAGCCTGTCGTCTTTCAACGCTTTTCGAACTAGCTTTCGTGCATCCTGCGCACCAAGATAATTACCGTCTCCATCTTTAAGGTCTTCTTTGTTGAAATAAATTCCGTCATCGATGTCGTAATCACATAAATCGTCATGCACCATGGTGCGCATTGCATAAGAACCTTGAGAGCTAAAGTCTTTTGGCAATGGATGGGATAAGCGAATCAGGCCATTTTCGAGCCGTTTTCTTCCATTATCACGACGGTCACGCATTTCAGACTGGTCGGTATTTGACAGAGTTACTTTTTCTGAATGATACCCTTTCATTTCTTTATTGCAGTTAATTAACGTCATGCTGATCTCCCAGAGATTTAGATTTAATCGACAGGGCGGTTCGAAATTCTTTCATGTGATTATTCGATTCGGCCAGAGCCCATGCGTGATCAACGTCGGACACTGCCTGCCGGGCTAATGCATTTAGTACTCTTGGGCGTGCGTCATCCATATTTTCGAGGTATTTGTGTAGCTCCCCAGAGGGGCACTGAGCTGGCATTCTGTATGCAAAACTGCCATTGCCTCTCAACTCGGCAATTTTCCGAGCCATATAATCGCAAGCAACCGCCTGGGCATTCATACTCGCAGTGATTGCTTTGAGGCCGGCAGACCATCCCAAAGCACCACGGTGCAGCATACTGCTACTGGCAAGTTCCTCACCTCCCTGGACAGGAAGAGTGCCCAGCATGAATAAATGCACAGGGCGTTCAGTCTCGCCCCTGCACTGGAGAATTTCATGGGCTTCTATCATACCTACAGCACCTGGATTATTAGCCCAGAGCCCACCGTCAATGTAATCGACGATTGCTCCGCCAGAGCCTGGCTCCTCAAGGCGTGCAATTGATCGGAGGATAGGTGCAGCACTAGTTGCCATACATACATCAACCAGTAGTCGATCATTGTCTCGTCCATTTAGGCGAGCCATATGCGGTGTTTTAAATACAGTTGAGGAGTGACGATTTAAATCTAAAGTAGTGATGGCTAAACCGATCCCGCGGCGTTCATAAACTTTGCCGATAGTTTCTTCACCAAAGGTATCTTTAAGAACTTTGCGTAAGGCAAAGTCACCTGAAGCTAGTCCTGAGCATAACCCGCGAACGTATTTACCTACAAAAGGAAGGGCACGAAGTCGCTGCCGTGGGAAAATATCTTTACCGTAAGTCTGGTAAAGCTCAAGAACCTTCTCAAGATGAATACCAGAGGCTAATGCGCAGGCAACGATCCCTCCTGTACTGGTACCTACCAGTAGATCGAAGGCAGAACCTGGGTCAGACTGTTTAAAACCTGTCTGACTTAGCCTTTGAGAAAAAGTCTGTAAGTACGTGGCCTGATAAACACCACGCATTCCACCACCGTCTAAGCACAAAACACGAAATGGGTTCATTTGCACTATATATGCCAAAGGAGAAATGGGTTAATTACTATATATAGTGATTTCAACCTTTTTTCAAGTCATGCTGGATATAATCACATACTGTGACCTGCACCCCGTTAGTTAACACTAAGTGCTGTGGGCTACTTCCGTTCTTGGCACAAAGCAGACGTTAAGACTTACAGCATCGGGAAACTTCTGGATGCCGCGTCAGCGGCATGGAGGCGCCAGATGAGGTTACATGTGTCTGTGGAGTCAA
>NZ_KV793014.1:0-9135 GCF_001808325.1 Klebsiella sp. HMSC16C06 | reverse complement strand
GGTCAACGGCAGCGCTTGCTGCGACCGTTCCGGCCGCGCCGCTTTCACCGTGCCGGCGATAAAGCTGCCTGCACTCTGCAGGGCAACGCCGTTTCGCGCCCGCGCGTTCCGTCGTTGCGGCGGGTGCCTGCTCCTTTCCCCTGGTACCCGTATCACCCTTTTGAGTCCATTCGCCCGGGCTGACATAGCCACAACCTGTCGCATTGGCTGTCCAGGGTGTAATGAACAGTCCACAAAACTTTTTGCATGGAACCGCAAAAACTTTTGTGTCCTGCCCCGGACAGATGCGTCAGGCCGTGGCGTCTTTGCCCTTGCGGCGAACGGCTCTCAAACGGGTGAAGTTAATACCAGGGGGCAGGTTCAGCAGGTCCCCGCACAAAGTCAAAACCGCGGCCCCGGCAACTCAACGGGTGATGGTTTTTAAAGACAAAACAACAGAGTAAGGAGATTCATCATGGCAGCACGTGGCGTTAACAAAGTCATTCTGGTCGGACATCTGGGACAGGACCCGGACGTGCGTTACATGCCCAACGGGGGCGCAGTGGCCAATCTGACGCTGGCCACGTCTGAAACATGGCGTGACAAGCAGACGGGAGAGATGCGCGAAAACACCGAGTGGCACCGTGTTGTCATGTTCGGCAAGCTCGCGGAAGTGGCGGGCGAATACCTGCGTAAAGGCGCACAGGTCTACATCGAGGGCCAGCTGCGCACCCGCAACTGGCAGGACGATGCCGGAGTCACGCGCTACGTCACCGAGGTGCTGGTCGGCCAGAACGGCACCCTGCAGATGCTCGGCGGCCGCCGTGAATCCGGTGAGCCTGAGAGCGCCGCGCCGCAGAGTCCTGCCACCCCGGCACAACCTGCTCAGGCCCCGGCTAAATCCCCGAAAGCGAAGGGCGGTAAGAAAGGCCGTCAGGATGCGGCTCCGTCTCAGCAACCGCCTCAGCCACTCCCGGATGATTTCCCACCAATGGATGACGATGCGCCCTTTTAAACCATGATGAACACGCCCCGTTCAGGCGGGGCAGAGAAGGAGAAACATATGGACCATAACGTTTTGTCCCCGCTTGAATCCATGCCGGATGGCACGTTTACCCGCGAGCAGGCTCAGATTGTCGCCGCGCAGTATCAGAATGTGGCGATTGAAGATGACCAGGGACCCATTTTCGCCTTGTCGTCCGTCATCAGGATGACGGCAGCATGATCTGGCGCGTCTGGAATTTTGAACCGGGCGGTGAGTACCTGATGAACCGCTATATCCGGGACTACGGAGTACGCAAAACGCAATAAGCCGTAAGAGGTGCCGGGCAGATGGGCCTGCCCGGCAGACATTAATCAATATCGGAGAGAAATTAATTATGTCAGTGACCGAGTCTAAAGCAAAAGCAACGGTTAAAACCAGCAAAAAAACGGTGAACCCTGCCGAAGCCGCCGCCCTCAAAGCCGCGCTTGAGGCTGCTCAGATTGAAATAGTGCCGCTGTCGTCGCTGGTCAAATCCCCGCTGAACGTTCGCACGATCCCCTATCCGGCTGACAGTGTCCGGGAGATGGCTGATTCCATCATGGCGATCGGCCTGATCCAGAATCTGGTGGTTCACTCGCTGCCGGACGGTATGTCAGGTGTGGCTGCAGGTGGCCGTCGTCTTGCCGCCCTGCAACAGTTGCTCAGCGAGCAGCGTATCGATGCCGGATATCCGGTTGTCGTCAAGCGTGTCAGTGACGACCTGGCGGTGGTCGCCTCGATTGTCGAGAACGACAAGCGTGTGGCCATGCACCCGGCAGAGCAAATCAGCGGGTTCCGTACCCTCTCAGAACAGGGGAAAACCCCGGCGCAAATCGGGGACCAGCTGGGCTACAGTGCCCGTCACGTTCAGCGCATGCTGAAGCTGGCAAACCTCGCCCCGGAACTGATTACCCTGCTGGCAGAGGACAAACTCGACGTGGAGCAGTGTCAGGCCCTGAGTCTGGAGAGCGACCCGGCACGTCAGGTGCAGGTGTATGACCAGGTGAAAACCTCATACGGCAGCACACCCGCTCACCTGCTGAAGCGGGCCATCACGGATACGGAAATCGCCGTAACCCACTCCCGCTTCGTGTTTATCGGTCGTGAAGCGTATGAGGCCGCCGGGGGCGTGGTGCGTGAGGATCTGTTCAGCGCCCAGGAGGGAGACGGAACGGCGGACGGGGTACTGGTTGAGCGTCTGGTTCAGGAGAAGCTGGCGGCGGCTGCGCTGGCCATCGAACAACAGGAAGGCTGGTCATGGTCACTGGCTCGTGAGGGATCCGTCAGAAACTACGGCGATGACCGCGAGCATTATCTGGTGCTGCCGGCGCCGGAGGGGGAATTCAGCGCTGAGGAACTGCAGCGTCTTGATGAACTGTACGCCACGATGGAGGCAACGGAAACCTTTGAGGACGAAGCCGCCATTCAGGTGCTGATCGATGAGATTGAAAATGCCGCATCGGTTCGGGCGTGGACACCGGAGCAGAAAGCGGCCTGTGGCGTGGTGGTCAGCCTGTATGACGGTGAGCTTTGCGTCCAGCGTGGTGTGCAGAAGAAGATCCAGACGGCGGCATCTGACGGCGGGGAGCACGGTGGCGAGCAGGCTTCTGTGCATGTGGTCACCCGCAGTATGCCGGATGCAGCAGAGGGTATCAGCGTGCCGCTCCTGAAAAAAATGTCTTCAGAAAGGACACTGGCGGTTCAGGCCGAACTGGTTAAGCAGCCACAGAAAGCCGTGGCCCTGATGGTCTGGCGGCTGTGCAGCTGCGTGTTCGACTACTGCACCACCACCCGGCACCCGTTTGTCCTGCGCCTTGAGGTGCATCACAGCGGCCTGACCAGTGAAGCCCCGACCGGAGAGGACGGTCAGGCATGGCGGTATCTGATGCAGGAGAAAGCCCGTCTGGAAGCCCTGCTGCCGGAGGGCTGGCAGAAAGATTTCACCACCTTCTTTACCCTCGACGGACAGACCCTGATGTCGCTGATGGCCTTCTGTACCGCCTGTTCCGTCGATGGCGTCCAGACCCGTGAATGTGGCCATACCCGCCGCAGTGACCTCGATGGCGTGGAGGCGGCGCTCGGGTTCCATCTGCGCGACTGGTGGCAGCCGACAGCGGATAACTTCCTCGGGCTGCTCAGCAAGGCCCAGATTGTGGCGGCACTGAAGGAGGCCGGGCTGACCGGAGCCGCCTCGGATGCCGAAAAAATGAAAAAGGGTGATGCTGCCAGCCATGCTGAACAGTGGCTCTCCGGCTCCCGCTGGGTACCGGGCTGGATGCAGTCCCCGGATGCCGTAACGCCGGACGATGCACATGCTGTCCCGGACACTGACAAACCGACTTCCCACGCTGCCTGATAACGGAGACGCCGCCCTGCGGGGCGGCGATAAGGAGACTGAAAATGAAAACGTTACTGACTCTGGATGTTCTCAAAACCATGTCCGCTGACGAGCTGGAAGACTACCGTGCAGCCGGTGAAGATTTTCGCCGGGAGCTGAGCCACGCTGTCATGCGCGATCTGACCTCACCGTCCGGCTGGTCCGTGAATGCCGAGTACCGGTGCGAATTTGGGGGCTTTTTCCCGGTGCAGGTCCGCTTTTCTCCGACCCATTGCCATTTTGATGTCGCTGTCTGCAGCCCCGGAGAGTTGAGTGACCGCTGGATGATCGTCTTTGTGACACGTGCTGGCCAGCCGTTCTCTGTTGTTCGCAGCATGGAAGAATTTAACCCGGCGTTGATCTCCCACACGCTGGCATTGATAGCGTGTCTCGATACTGACGGATATTCCTGCGCCAGTATCATAAGTACGCTGGAACAGGAGGGCGCACAATGATCCCTTCGTCCCGTTCCCTTGTCACCCTGCAGCCTGCCAGGCAGGCTGCGCTGCAGGCCATCATGACCGTGGAGAATGCCCGCCAGCGCGGTGCTCGTCTGTCTGCAGCGCCACACGTGCGTACCTTTCTGCGCCTGCTGACCGGGAACAGCCGCATGAACACGACCGTGGCGCAGCGCATTCCCGGCCTGAACTGGGACCCGAAGCATCGTCTGAGCAGTCTTAAGCAGGTGGAAGAGGCACTCGATGCACTGATTGCCAGTCACGGAGAGTGCTGTCCGCTGCCGCTGCCGGTTGATGTTCAGGCCGAACTGTTCCCCGAGGTGCAGCACAGCCGGACTGAGCGCCGGAAACAGCGCAGCAGCCTCGCCTTTACCCGTAAGATGCGTCGGGAAGAACGCGCATTGGCGCATCACTGGCGGTTACGGCAGAACCTGCTGGGACAGGCCGTCACGGAGCTGAATTTTCAGTCAGGGGTTCTACGCCAGAATCCCAGATTTTTCCGTCATCTATGTTGCAGTCAAAGCATTGTGACGATGCGATCGAGATTGCTTCTATCCCGGATGAACTGAAACAAATTAATCAGACACTTTTTGTATGATGATAGCTTCCTGGTGCAGTATGGCTCCTGTATCTGCTTAATAGGCAGCCATTCCAATATGCGCCAGTGCTGAGTCAGTCAGGATAGCGCAGGATAATCTCACGCTTCATGGAAGCCCACTCAGAGCGAGCGGAAGGGAGTTCAGCACCGGCTTCGGTGTCTGGTGTTCGTCATGTTCGTTGAAATTGTCTTAAACGCGCTGCGTCTTAGGTCAATACCATACTCCGATTGGCCGTTGACCTCTCGCTCTCCGACCATCTGCAAGTGTGTGGTCCTTACTGTCAACATCCCTGAACAGGTAAGCTCTCCAAAAAACAGGCGGATGCCGGAGACAGCACTTAACTTGTTTTATTTTTATCTCTCTCAAGTTTCATAATAAGCGCGAAACGCTCATGAGGATGAACTGTTACTGACGTCACCATCATGTTGGTATCCTGATCGCGATAGACACGCGTGATTTCCAGTGCGGGTTCACCTGCCGCGGTATTCAGCGCTTTTGACAGTTCTTTGGTTATCAGGACAGCCTTAACCCGCTGCTCTATAGTGTTAATGACCAGACCAAACTCTGCTTCAATAATGGCGGCTATCAGTACTTCTTTTCGCTCTTTCGCCAGCGGAACAACCGATACAAACTGTTTCGCTACATAGACATCCGTCCAGCATACCGGCTTTCCGGGATGTTCGCTGTCCGTCCTGACACTTGAAATACGCACATAATTACCACCTGGCTCCAGTCCCAGGCGCTCAGCCTGTGCCTTATCCGCCACAAATTGCTCGACTTCTTTCACTTCGCGCTGTTGCGTTTTTGCGAGATGCGCCAGGTCCGCAACGGAACCTAAAGTCTGGGAGTACCCTTTCTGACAGGTAGATGCCTCCACGCGCGTGCCAACACGTTTTTTGCGCGACACTAAACCTTGTTCCTGCAGACGTGCAATAGCTGCCCGGATGGTGCTACGGCTGACCTGGAACATCTCAGATAATTCATGTTCTGTCGGCAATAATGTGCCAACCGGATACTCACCGCAGTTAATCGCATCCGAAAGCTTTCTGGCCACCATTAAATATCTAACCGGGATCATATTTCTAACATTCCATTCAAGGATCAAATTGACTGAGCTCCTGCGACGCTTTAATTATGTACGAACATATTTAAAATGTACGTACATGTCTGTCAGGAGTTTTTTATGTCTAGCACCGTATACGATTCCCTGCTGTTCAGGAACATGTTTGCCACAGAAAAAATGCGCGCGGTCTTCTCTGATAAAGCATTGATTGAACGTTATATCGAAACGGAAGTCGCACTGGCCAGAGCTGAAGCGCGTTGCGGAATTATCCCGGCCAGTGCAGCGGTCGAGATTGCTGAAAAATCACGTTATGACGCGTTAGACCTCAGTGAGATGCAACATCAGACAGAAATTGTCGGTTATCCAATCCTGCCCCTGGTTGAGCAACTCTCAAAAATATGCGGCGAAGCCGGACGCTATGTTCACTGGGGAGCGACCACGCAGGACATCATGGATACGGCGGTAGTTTTACAGATTCGCTCTGCGCTGGATATCGTTGCCACCGATCTTCAGCACGTCAGAACGGCGCTGACCACACTGGCGAAAGCGCATCGCGACACACCAATGGCGGGGCGTACTCATCTGCAACATGCACTGCCTGTCACCTTTGGCTACAAATGTGCCGTCTGGTTGAGCATGTTTGATCGTCACGCCGAACGGCTTGCTCAGTTGCGTCCCCGCGTTGAAGTAGGGCAGTTCGCAGGAGCTGCCGGCACTCTTGCTTCGCTGGGCGAAAAGGGGCTTGAGGTACAGCAAGCGATGATGGAGGAACTCGGCCTGGGCGTACCGCAGACCACATGGCATGTGGCGCGCGACGGCTTCGCCGAAACCCTCAACTTCCTGGGTCTGGTGACCGGCTCGCTCGGTAAAGTGGCGCTGGATATCATGATGATGATGACCAGCGAGCTGGGCGAGGCCTATGAGCCATTCGTTAAGGGGCGCGGTGCCAGCAGTACCATGCCGCAGAAGCGCAATCCGATCTCCTGCGAAATTATCTATGCAGCAGCCAAAGGTGTCCGCCAGCATGCAGGCCTGATGCTGGACGCAATGATTCAGGATTTCGAGCGTTCAACCGGTCCATGGCAGGCGGAGTGGGTCGCCATTCCCGAATCCTTCATGTTAAGCAGTGCTGCGCTTGAGCAGGCCGTTTTCATGCTAAACGGTCTGGAAGTGAAACCCGACAACATGCGCAGGAATCTCGACATGACTCGGGGCCTTATCGTCGCCGAAGCAGTGATGATGGGACTGGCACCACAACTGGGTCGCCAGACGGCACATGACGTGGTGTATGACGCCTGTCGGGTTGCTAATACTGAGAATATGCCACTACTGGATGCGCTGCTGCGTAATGAGATTGTGACTGCCAGGCTCAGCAAGGCGGAATTACAGGCACTGACAGAACCGGGCAACTACACCGGACTCGCGCCAGTGATGGTGGATCGTGCCCTGCTGGCTTCCGAAAAAAATAAAAAATAGTACCAACAAGGGCAGCCAGACTGCCCTGTACCCTACCTGCCAATAAGAGAACAATGCCATGTCTACAGTTAAACCGTTCTGGAAAGGGCTGACGTTTCAGGTACTCGCCGCGATGGTGCTCGGAATTGTTCTGGGCTTTGCCTTGCCCGAGTTTGCGGTAAAATTCAAAATACTCGGCGACATTTTTTTGAAGCTGATTAAAACCGCCGTTGCACCGCTCATCTTTTTTACTGTTGTACACGGTATTGCTTCAGCGGGCGATATTAAGAAGGTCGGGAAAATAGGCGTACGTGCGCTGATCTATTTCGAACTGATCTCAACACTTGCGTTAGCGCTGGGTCTGGGATGGGCTAACCTGCTTAATATTGGTGCAGGCATGGGCAGCAGCGTCAGCGAGGCCGCCACTTCGGCAGTAAACATGACGCTGGCAAAAGGCCACGCACCGTCCAGTACCATGGAGTTTATTTACGCCATCTTCCCGGACAACTTCATTGGTGCCTTTGCCGGTGGTCAGTTGCTGCAGGTGCTGGTTATCTCAATCATCTTTGGTTTTGCCCTGCTGGCGCTGAGTCAGGAGAGGCGCACTGTCATTGAAAGTGGCATGAGCCGCATTTCCGAATGCTTCTTTGAATTTATCAACCTGATCATGCGTCTCGCACCGCTCGGTGCCTTTGGCTCGGTGGCATATGCCGTCGGCAGCAATGGCAGTTCAGTATTACTGTCGCTGCTGAATCTGGTGTTGATGTTCTATGTTGCCGTTGCCTTCTTTATCCTTGTCGTGCTGGCTGCCATTTGCCGCCTCTCCGGCTTCAGCTTATGGCGTTTTCTCAAATACATCAAAGATGAGATTTTCATCGTGCTGGGCACCGCATCTTCGGAGAGCGCACTGCCGCGCCTGCTGCAAAAGCTGGAGCGCTTTGGTTGCTCCCGTCAGAGTGTTGGATTGATACTGCCAACCGGATATGCCTTTAACCTCGATGGCACCAGCATTTATATGTCGATGTGCACGCTGTTCATTGCCAACGCGTATGGCATCGATCTGAGCTGGCAGCAGCAATTAGGTATTCTGGCGGTAATGCTGGTCACCTCAAAAGGCGCTGCCGCAGTATCTGGCGGGACTTTCGTGGTCTTCGCCGCCACGGTTGCTACCGTTGGGCATCTGCCGGTGGAAGGGCTGGCTTTGATCTTTGGCGTCTATCGCTTTATGTCAATGGCAGTCGCCACCTGTAACACCATCGGCAACAGCGTAGCAACCGTGGTGGTGTCCCGCTGGTGCGGTGAATTTTCTGAGGGAGATGCAAAGAAGGAGTACAGCCGTTTACTGAACAGTAAACCTGAGTCATCTTTGTAAAAAGGTTTTACGCGGGCACCAGAATTATCCCCTGTTGAGCAGCTTTATGCCGTCAGCGCGCAGTTGACCATCCGGGGATATGTGGCGGTACAGCGTTTGTCGGGTTATCCCCAGCTCCTGGCATAGCGTACTGACTTTCGTCTCTGGCCGCCCCATTGATGCCATTGCCAGTCGCAATTTTATTGGCGTCATTTTGTAAGGCCGTCCGCCGTTCCTCCCGCGGGCTCTTGCTGAGGCAAGGCCTGCAGTCGTTCGCTCGGAAATCAGTTCGCGTTCAAACTCAGCCAGTGCAGCAAAGATGCCAAATACGAGTTTGCCGGCAGCCGTCGTGGTATCGATAGTTGCACCGTGACCGCTCAGTACCTTCAGACCTATACCGCGCTCGGTCAGGTCATGCACTGTATTAATGAGATGACGAAGGTCTCGACCCAGTCGATCCAGTTTCCATACGATCAGTGTGTCGCCAGGCCTTAGCGCTTTCAGACAGGCGATTAGTCCGGGCCGATCTTCTCGCTTGCCTGATGCCCGGTCCTCATAAAGATGGGCAACATCAACTCCAGTAGCGATCAGCGCATCACGTTGTAAATCATTCGCCTGTGAACCATCAGCTTTTGACACCCGCATATACCCTATTAACATATTATCCCTGTCATATATACGTTCGATTATGTGACATTCTGATTTTGGTGTCGTTTTCAGAAGACGACCGCACCATCTGACTGGATGTAACGCCTGGTGTGCATACGGCTCCTGACAGCCCAATATCAGGAGTCGTCTGCACCAATCTCGACTATGCTCAATACTCGTG
>NZ_KV793013.1:0-39707 GCF_001808325.1 Klebsiella sp. HMSC16C06 | reverse complement strand
CGGCTTTGGCGACGATGGCGTCGATCTGTTCCTGAGTAAATTCTTGCGCCATTACAGAGGTAAGCGGAAAAAACGCGGCGATAACCGCCATGGTTAATGGAAGCTTTTTTATCATTGTCATGAGTTTCTCAATATAGGTTAATTTTATTCAGACAATAACCAGCCTATTCTGAGCTGACAGAATATGTCGCTATCATCAGAACAAGTTATTTTTTATTTTGTACGGTCACAGAGGCATTACACAATTATCGCTACCTTCCCTCCTTCGCTGATATTAAACAGGTGGTCTTTCGCCACTGACAAAAAACACAGCACGAACCAATAAACGCTATTTTTCGGCTGCAGGCAGACGGCGCAATACATACCCCCGCAGGGGCATGTCAGCAAAATTCAACCAAAGATATAGGTATTGACGAGATTTTCGAGTAATTCCTGACGCCCGCTGTGAGGCTGCGGATTCAGATTATGCTGCTCAGCGTACCGGGCAATATTATCCAGCGACATCTGCCCGGTCATAATTTTCTGCCCCAGCTCGCTCTGCCAGCCGGCATAGCGTTTTGCCAGACCCTGATCGAGCTTGCCATCCTCAATCATGCGCGCGGCCAGCTTAAGGGACAGCGCCATCACGTCCATGGCGCCAATATGGCCATAGAACATGTCGTATTTGTCGGTGCTCTGCCGACGAACTTTGGCGTCAAAGTTCAGGCCGCCGGTGGTGAATCCCCCGGCTTTGAGGATCTCGTACATCACCAGGGTATTTTCTTCCACGCTGTTCGGGAACTGGTCCGTATCCCAGCCGAGCTGCGCATCGCCGCGGTTGGCATCAACGGAGCCGAAGATCCCCAGCGCGATGGCGCTGGCGATTTCATGGTGGAAAGAGTGCCCCGCCAGGGTGGCGTGGTTGGCTTCAATGTTCACCTTGATCTCATTTTCCAGACCAAACTGCTTCAGGAAACCATACACCGTCGCGACATCGTAATCGTACTGATGCTTGGTGGGCTCCTGCGGTTTCGGCTCGATAAGCAGCGTGCCGCCAAAGCCAATCTTATGCTTGTGCTCCACCACCATCTGCAGGAAGCGGCCAATCTGCTCACGCTCCTGACGCAGGTCGGTATTCAGCAGCGACTCGTACCCTTCGCGGCCGCCCCACAGCACATAGTTTTCGCCGCCGAGCTGGTGGGTGGCGTTCATGGCGGTCACCACCTGCGTGGCCGCCCAGGCAAACACCTCCGGATCGGGGTTGGTCGCCGCTCCGGCGCCGTAGCGCGGGTGGGTAAAGCAGTTGGCGGTGCCCCAGAGCAGTTTCACGCCGGTTTGCTGCTGTTTCTCCGCCAGCACTTCGGTCATCACGGCGAAATTGTGCAGATATTCTTTCAGCGACGCGCCTTCTGGCGAGACGTCGACATCGTGGAAGCAGTAATACGGCACATTGAGCTTGTAGAAAAATTCAAACGCCACGTCCGCTTTGCGTTTGGCCATTTCCAGCGCCTCGCCCGCGGCCTGCCAGGGACGCTCAAACGAGCCGGCGCCAAACATATCCGCGCCATTCCAGCAGAAGTTATGCCAATAACAGGCGGCAAAACGCAGATGGTCTGCCATGCGTTTTCCCAGCACGATTTCATCCGGATTATAGTGGCGAAACGCCAGCAGATTATCGGTTTTGGGTCCGGCAAAGCGAACGCGATCAACCTGGTCGAAATAGGTTTGCATGATGAACTCCGAAATTGAGAAACAGGAAAATTAACAACTGTGACACATCGTGTATTCTCATCGTCGGTTGCTCAATTACGTTATTTCACTCAGCGATTGAGAAAATGCTCAAATGTGAGCCATCTCGCAAATAAAACTATTTTAAATATCTCGCTTCGCGCGCGTATAGCGTACACTTCCTGGGGAACTCAGGTATCCATACCAAATTAAAATGCCGGTTTTGTCACAATGCCAGCCTGCCAAAAAATTAGCGGCGGATAACGATTCAACGCAGGCGATACAGGCCTTTGCTTCGAGGATCACAGAAGTAAAAAAACATAATTACGTAATTTAAAAACGTAATAGATTCTTCCAGGTCAACTGTGTCAGAAAGTGTTTCACCTACACAAAACAAACCGGAGTCTGCTTAGAATGAGTAAAAACATAATGCACAGTCGGCATGATGAATATCATAAATTAACCCGCGGAGAACGAATTGGTTATGGCATGGGCGACTTTGCGCAAAACCTGGTTTTCGGCACAATTGGGGGTTTTCTGGCTTTGCATATGCTGACGGTAAATACCATCAGCACGGCAACGGCAGGCTTTATTTTTCTTTTTGTCCGCATCATTAATGTGTTTTGGGATCCGATGGTCGGAACCTACGTGGATAAACGAACCTCGAAAGCAGGGAAATATCGTCCCTGGCTGTTACGAGCCGGCGTGCCACTGGTGATCCTGTCGGCATTACTGTTCGCGCCCATCCCCGGAGTGAAAGGTTCGGTGGCTTTCGCCTTTATTATTTATCTGGCGCTGGACCTGGTTTATTCCTTAGTCAATATTCCCTATGGCTCGCTGAATGCGTCGCTGACCCGCGACCCGGAATCGATCGATAAACTGACCAGTACCCGCATGATGCTGGCCAACAGCGCCAACCTGCTGGTCTATACCCTGTTCCCGATGTTTGTGCAGATGGCGGCGCCGAAAGATCGCAGCCTGAAAGACACCGGCTTTTTTGGTCTTGAGCTGAATCTCGGCAACTATACCGATCCGTCGGCGAACTACGCCTGGTTTGGCGTGTACGCCATCTATATGATCATCGGCGCCGTGGCTCTGTTTATCTGTTATAAATTCACCAAAGAACGCGTTGTCGCGACCGCCGAGCAGACCGCCAACGTCAAAACCACCGACCTTTTCCACGAGCTCAGACATAACCGCCCGCTGGTTATTCTCGGCATGTTCTTTATGCTGGCCTTTACCTTCATGTTCTTCATGAACACCGTTAACGGCTTCTTCAACCAGTTCGTCGTCGGCCATTCCGAATGGATGGGCGCCGTGGGTCTCGTCGCGTCTATTCCCGGCATCGCCTTCCCGATTTTCTGGCCGAAACTGAAAAAAATCTTTGGTAAAAAAGGCTTCTTCCATCTGTTCCTCGCCATGTTCATCGTCGGCGAACTGCTGACCTACGTCTGGTCCCGCGAAGGGATGCACGACGCCCTGTGGCTGGCCTATATCGCCACCTTTATTAAACAGTGGGGCTTAACCTCCGCCACCGGCTTTATGTGGGCGCTGGTACCGGAAGTTATCGCGTACGGCGAATTAAAATCGGGCAAACGCAATGCCGCCATTATCAATGCCATTATGGGACTCTTCTTCAAGATCGGCTTCACCATCGGCGGCGCTATCCCGCTGTGGCTGCTGGCGGTGTATGGATTTAATGAAAGCGGCGCCGTGCAGAGCGCCAGCGCCATCGACGGGATCATTATGACCGCGGTGTGGATCCCGATCGCGCTGGCCGCTATTTCGATGGTGATTATCCAGGTTTATCCGATCTCCGATAAACATGTTACCGACATTAACCGTCAGCTGGATGAGATCCGCGTGTAGTTAAAAAAATTATAAATCAGACCGATTCGTCACTTTCCATTTTAAAAGGTGTAATGAAATGTCACTTATTCAAAACCCGATATTACGCGGCTTTAATGCCGACCCCAGTATTATTCGCGTCGAGGATACGTACTATATTGCCAACTCGACGTTTGAGTGGTTCCCGGGCGTGCGTTTACATGAGTCGAAAGACCTGAAAAACTGGAACCTGCTGCCTTCGCCGCTCTCCACCACCACCCTGCTGGACATGAAGGGCAACCCCTCCTCCGGCGGCATTTGGGCGCCGGCGCTCTCCTGGGCCGATGGGCAATTCTGGTTGGTGTATACCGATGTGAAGGTCACCGAAGGCGCCTTTAAAGACATGACCAACTATCTGACCACCGCGAAGGATATTCGGGGCCCGTGGAGCGACCCGATCAAGCTGAACGGCGTCGGGTTTGACGCCTCGCTGTTCCATGACGACGATGGCCGGAAATATATCGTCCAGCAAACCTGGGATCACCGGGAGTACCATCACCCCTTCGATGGCATTACCTTAACGGAGCTGGATACCAACACGCTGAAGTTAATGCCGGAAACCGCGCGCACCATCTACCGCGGCACCGCCGTGGCGCTGGTCGAGGGGCCACACCTCTATAAACTGAACGGCTACTACTATCTGTTTGCCGCCCAGGGCGGCACCGTGTTTACCCACCAGGAGGTGGTGGCGCGGTCGAAAACCCTCGAGGCCGACAGCTTCGAAACCGAACCGGGCGACGTGTTCTTAACCAACGTCGACACGCCGGACAGCTACATCCAGAAACAGGGCCATGGCGCGCTGGTCTCCACTCCGGAAGGCGAATGGTATTACGCTTCGCTCTGCGCCCGGCCGTGGAATCGCCCGGGGGAATCCATCTACGACCCGCGCGGCTGGTCAACCCTCGGCCGGGAAACCTCGATCCAGAAAGTGTACTGGGACGATGAGGGCTGGCCGCGTATTGAAGGCGGTCACGGCGGGAAAACCTTCGTCGAAGGGCCGAAAGACGCCATCTTCACCGAAAGCGCCGGCGATAATAGCCAGCAGGATGACTTTACCTCGCCAGCGCTCGACCCGAACTGGAATACCCTGCGGGTGCCGTTTACGGCCAAAATGGGCACCACCGGCGACGGCAAATTAACCTTAATCGGCCAGGGTTCGTTAGCCAATACGCATGACCTGTCGCTGATTGCCCGCCGCTGGCAGGCCTTCTATTTTGACGCTGCGGTGAAGGTGAAATTCGAACCCTTCAGCTACCAGCAGATGGCCGGATTAACAAACTACTATAACGACCGCCACTGGAGCTTCGTCTTCCTGACCTGGAATGAAATTAACGGCAAGGTCATCGAAGTTGGCGAAAATAACCGCGGAAAATACACGTCGTACCTGAAAGATAATGCCATCAAGGTGCCGGACGGCGTGGAATACGTCTGGTTCCGGACTAAGGTCCGCAAGCAGACCTACAGCTATGAATACAGCTTCGATGGCGTGTCGTTCACCGAGATCCCGGTCCAGCTGGATGCCGCGGTGCTGTCCGATGACTATGTGTTGCAGAGCTACGGCGGGTTCTTTACCGGGGCGTTCGTCGGCCTGGCGGCGGTAGACTACGCCGGGTACGGCACCCAGGCTGAGTTTTATCAGTTCGAGTATCAGGAGCTGGGCGATAGGTTAGCGGCCGATGGCAGCTACAGCTGGGAGGCTGGCGAGACGCGGGATAAGTAAGAGACACATATCAGTGTCGGCGTTTATAGCAACAGCACCTGTACGGTAACAGTGACGTTTAATCTGTCCAGGCAGGATTATTAGCGCGGCATAGTCAATGACAAAAAGGGGCATAACTTGCCCCTTTTACCTATCACGCTCTCACGTTCCAGTCGTCCGAATACTGGACATTGCCATCAACATAGCGCCAGGTAATTTTGTCATACATAAGGGAAACTGATTCCATGTGGTTGATTTGCGAGTTCCCTGTCATTTTAGCGTTCGGCATTCCCGGGTTAATGCCTGTTACTTTCACGCCCTCGATCAGCATGATGAAGTAGCATTCTTCCTGCCCTGCGTGGTTGATACGATACCAGCGGATCTCCGCGCTTTTAAGCGTTTGCCCCGTCGCGACAGCTTTATAGAGATACGGGCTGGAGCTATCAAACTCCTTTTCAATCATCATCGGTGAATGAGAACGCTTACCCGTTATCTTCCCATTGGCGCTATCTACCGGAATATTCAGGCCGTGGCTAAAACCAACAATCTCTATGCTTCCCTCACGATCCTGAACATCTACCGACCCTTTAATTTCTGCGCCGCCATCGTCTTTAAGCCACATGTATGCCGGAATGGGCATTTTACAAACTCCTTGTAGTTATGATTTTCTTCGTGATAAACCAATAGCAAACAATTGTTAAAAGCAACTGAAAGATCACAATTGCTACTATCGTAAAATTTGAATATTTTTGCAGAGGGATTACGGACTGATAAGGTAGCAAGCGAAACAGCCCCCAGAATAAGAAGGTAAAGCCGAATACTTTAGCAAATCGCCGCAATGTGGAATGGCCAAACGTTTTGAGAATATCAGTAAACCTAAATTTATGTATCACAGCACTATATATCGTGATTATGGCACTCATCGCAGGTATGCTGATAAATGTATTAATCAGTATACTAATATAGATGCTCAGAGATTGCCAAACCTCTAAATCAGGCTCCCCCAAAATGAAATGAGTAACCTTGTCAGCGCTCTGATAAGTAAAACTACCCGTAATAGAGTCAACTAATCCATCATACGGAACAACTCTCGCAACAATCATCATCACCACAGCGAGCAACGCTATCTTAATAAGTAAATTAAAAACATGGCTGGCCATTGGCAATCACCTCAATCGAGCCGTATGCCTTCAGTTTTCTTATGCAGGGAACATCTATTTGCTGCGTCCTGAGAAGTGCATTACGTAACATGGCGAAATCTGAATCATGCGGAAGAGTGATGCACCCCTCTGATAAAGTGCCAGGATGAAGTCGAAAGTTGCCTCGCTTAACCCCCTCAACCCATGTGTAATCGTCGATTCCCCAGTCATCCCGCCACAGGGCAAACCATTCGCTATGCCTGAATGAAGCGCCCTTAACTACATTGTTATAGATATCTCGCACCCCTGCATTGACCTGCGATCTGAGCCCCCCTTCCGGACGGTCAACAATCCAGTATTTTCCCGCTGGTACCGGCCCCTCTTTAGGTATCATTGCGCAGGCACCACGGTTACGGTAAGCACCATTCCCGGAAAACGCCAGGAAGGTACCAACGCCGGGGAATGATAATGGAGAATAATACATGTCGTTAATGACAAATTTACCATGCAGAGCCATAAACTACCCACGCCATTTAATAATTTATGGATATAGTACCGGTTGTGTAGCAAACTACGCAAATTAACTAACTTATTTTCAGAATATATAAATACCATTACCGTTTCAACTAAAAGCTATGCGTAGTTTTAGCGACAGCGGCTGGATTTTATCATAAGAGAAATCTGTTTGATGCATCATTTTGTTCAAAATATCAGGCATCATTTGCAGGTTTTTATTGACAGAACAAAACTATTACTGCCGGCATAAAGAGTTTTCCTGCTTGCAGCCAAAAGCGAAACGGACAGAATAGCATACACCGCACCACAACAAACACTAACTTGTCAGGAGTTCTGTTTCAAACCCAGAAAGGCACTGTCATTATAAAAACCACATGATATTTCAACAGGAAAACATGAAGACGCAAACGAGCATAGATTACAAATTTCTCACTGATATTCAGCCTGGTAATCTGGGAATATTGATGGAATAAAACTTCACCCTCGCCTTATTATCTTGAACAGTTTTATCGTCGCTATGTAAAGCACCCCAGAAAGTGAAAGCACTGTCATTAGAGTGATATAAAAGAAAGTATCATACATTGTATCGGCGTTCACACTCCCGAACAAGAAGTGGCAAATATCCCTTGCGATATCATAATCGAGATAGATTTCCGGCCTTGGAAGTGCACGTCCCAGAACCAAAAACAGCAATATAAAATAAATGATCTTACTTATTTTACGGGCAAGCGTTATTAGAGCTACTGGCAACAACCTCCACCCAACCGCGAGCCATCAGGGAACGCATGCAGGGAACCTGTACTAACGATGTATTCATAAGCGCATTCCGGATCATGGCAAAATCAGAATTATGGGCGATAGTAATACAACCCTCGGAAACCGTACCCGGATGCAAACGGAAGTTACCACGTTTCACACCTTCGACCCACGTCTCATCGTCGATTCCGTGGTCGTCACGCCATAATGCAAACCAATCGCTTTTCCCCCGCCGTAGTTCGCGGCAGGACGTAATGAAACGATTGGTGTTAGCCCTGCTTTTATTTATTTTCAAACACTTGGCTATAGCCCCCGCTCTCACGCCGGAAGCGGATATCACTCTGGTGAATCCGTCAATGTTTGCTCGTGAAGGATATCGACGGCACAACATGATGCTGTCGATGTGTTCACATAAACCGCCTGTTCATGAGTCATAACCTGTTTCTGCCATGAACAAGTCAGAGCAAATATATATAAACTGATAATTTTAACATCCAAGTTTATGCGTATCCAATCACTAATATAATATTTATACGCGCTTTATCATTTATTGAATTAATACTTCTCACATCAAGATAATTCATTATAATAATTTACCAAAAACTGATACACAATGATGTTTTACACCTTATTGAAACCAATGGTTCAAAACCATTTTACAATACAATCTGTAACAATTAGATTATAGTAACATTTATCAATTTATTTATTCTCTTATAAATTATCATCGATTGTTTCTTGAAAAAGTGATGTAAATTTTTCAGCCGTTTATTCAAACATAGGATAGCTATATGGCAGACATAGAAGGGATAGCTCGGAAGATATATGACATCATTATTTCTCCTGATACAGTTACAGGACTTATCAATGGCGGATTATCTGTTCCTTTAGATTATGGTTATCTGATTTACGGTATCTTTGATACGGATACAAGATATGAACGTGAAACAGAAAGAATCCGTATGATGACCGCGATAAGACATGACATCCTTAACTATGAAAATATCGTTAATGCAGTTAAATTAATCTTTCAGTTATTTAATAAATATCTATCCGAATCAGAACAAGATAGAATATACAGAAGTGTAGTTACCTCTATCGTGGGTAGAATCTCTACGAATATTATCGCATCGAACATCGCTAAAGCCGTTATAGAAAAAACGTCATTTACTTATGTAGTATTTAAGGGGAAAGGGAATCCAATAGCCTTTTTAAGTACTATCCTCTTGTTTGGTGGAATGGCAGAGCGTTCCATCAGGACGTCTGATAAACTCAGGAATGAAGCGCCCGAGGTATACTCGTTATTAAGACCCCGCGATTATGATCTTCTTTATTTCTTATTTGCCGATGCGGTACAACCTTTTGTTGATGCCATCCATGCGGGATACACTGAGGGCAACCCCGTGTTCGACAAGATTATGAAAAGAGTGGAAGATCATTTAAATATGAATGCTAAGGCTGGGTGACATGAAAAAAATTATCACGCCACTCGTCGATATAGTTATCTGCACCTATATTATTACTGCATGTTTTATTTGCCTGACTGAGTTCAATAACTGGCAGAATAAAATAATCGCAGTGACGATTACAATCGGCAGCGCTTATATCATCGCCATCGCATTGAATAGATTTCTGGGAGCAAAGATAGGTGTGTTAAGCGGTGTTTTTAATTTACTATCAGGCCCGCTACTAATTATAGGCGCTATTGTTTGCATAGCCTTACTTGACCCGTGGCCGGTTAAGATTATTGGTCTGTTTTTATGGGTCATTATAATGTTTTGTTTACCTTCATTTATAAATAGAGATAAGGAATAATCATGTCAAATCCAGCATATCTTTGGCTAACCGATACAAACGGCTCCCCTATAACGGGTAGTTCTCTCGTTACAGGGCGTATTGGCGCTATTGAATTAAAAGCGGTAACGCACCACCTATCCATTCCTGTGGATGGAAACACCGGGAGATTAACAGGAACCAGAGTACATACACCTATTACGGTACAGAAAGATTTTGATAAAACAACGCCCCTTTTATACAAAGCGCTGAGTGAGAATCAAACATTAAAGTCGGCAACCATAAAGATGTATCAGATCCTTGATGCAGGTGTTGAAAGCGAATATTTTAATATTATATTAGAGAATGTAAAAGTAACCGGAATTACCCCCAACTTATTTCCTGATTCTGGTACAGGCACACATAGCGAAACGATTCAGTTAAGGTATGAGGCCATCACCTGGAAACATTGCGATGGGAATATCATTTACAAAGATTCCTGGAACCACAGGGCAACAGCATAAACTCCCCGAAGACTAAAGGCCATTCAAAAGAGTGGCCTTTTCTAAGTTCAACTGTTTATTTAAACCACCATCGCCAAACAAGCCATCCAAATGCAACCGCATGGTTTGGAGGCATAGCATCTTAAGCCTGTACCTCCTTGAGTAGAACTGAATTAATTCAGCCCATTCGATACCTGCATTGCGATAAGCACCTATAACTTCCGCTGCTCCAGGCTGGAATAAATCGCTCTAATTTCCGCTTGTAAGCTTTCGCCACGGTATACCATCGACGTATCGTATCGTTTGTACTTCTCATCACGCGAAGCGCTAAACCAGTTGAACGATCCTATGCACAGCAGCCCTTCATCACCAATCACGATTTTACTGTGAACACGGTTAACCAGCATAGTCACAATGCCCAGCGCATTTAGTTTTTCCACTGCATCATTAAGGCGTTGCTGTTTTGCTTTGCGCTTTTCATAACTGACGTCTTGGGTATTAAAGCTTTTATCCGTCACAACAGTAATGTCGATACCACTTTAAGCACACCTGTTTTAGTTCCACGCACTTTTTGAGAGTTCCGGTTTTTCAGCCATCAGCCGGTACTCTTCCGGCGTCAGGTTGTTCAGGGACTCATGAGGCCGCTCGTTGTTATATTCTATCAGCCAGCGCTCGGTAATTTCCCGTGCTTCATTCAGTGTTCTGAACAGGTAAAAATCCAGAATTTCTGTCCGGTATGTCCGGTTGAACCGTTCGATAAAAGCATTTTGTGTAGGTTTACCCGGTTTAATAAATTCGAGCTGCACGCCATGTTCTTAGGCCCATTGTGCCAGTGCCCGCGAGACCAGCTCTGGCCCGTTGTCTATCCGCATTTTCAGCGGATAGCCGCGGTTTGCCACGATCCTGTCCAGCACCCGGATGATTCGCTGAGCCGGGATATTCCGGTTGATTTCTATCGCCAGTGCTTCACGGTTAAAATCATCCACCACATTGAAGGTCCGGAAGCGTCTGCCGCAGACCAACGCGTCGTGCATAAAATCGATGGGCCAGCTCTGGTTTAACGCTTGCGGTGTCGCCAGGGGTGCTGGATTACGCACTGGCAGCCGCTGTTTTCCCTTGCGACGAAAATTCAGTTTCAGCAGGCAATAAATCCGGTGAACACATTTATGGTTCAAGGTATTGCCCTGCCTGCGCAGCAGCTGGAACAGCTTCTTAAAACCGTAGCGCGGATAGCGTTCTGCCAGTTCAGTCAGCGCGTGGATCACGGGTTCATTACGCCGGGTATCGGGCTGATAAAAATACACCGTCATGCTCAGCGATAACGTCCTGCAGGCCTGGCGTAAACTTATGGCAAATTGCGTCGTCAGATAGCTGACGAGTTCACGCTTTATCGCTGGTTTTAAAGCTTTTTTTCGATGACGTCTTTCAGTGCCCGGCACTCAAGACTGAGATCAGCAAACATCTGTTTAAGCCTCCGATTCTCGTCTTCCAGATCTTTGATTTTTTTAATATCGACCGCTTCCATCCCGCCATGCTTTGCCTTCCAGTTGTAATAGCTGGCTTCCGAAATAGCGGCCTCACGGCAAACATCCTTGACGGTACGTTCAGCTTCGACGGACTTCAATACGGCGATGATCTGGTGTTCAGTGAATCGGATCTTGCGCATAGCAATCTCCTCTGGGGACATAATCAGTATGTCGGAAGATCTCTAAAAGTGAATGGTTCGGTTAAGCGGGATACTTACAATGTGATTATCAATCTAGTGATGGGATCGATGTTTCTGGTGCTGCCAACTTTCTGGATGGGAGCGATGACATGGGCTGGAGTGAGGGTAGGTGTGGCAGTGAATGGAGCGCTGGCGGGTGGGGTTAAGGTGGCGCAGGATAGCGGGGGGAAGGCTGGGGGGCGGTTATTCTAATACATCCTAATTTTATACAATATATTAAGAAAATATAAAGACGCATTGAATTAATGAACTCTTATTTGTTATATAAAATTCAAAACATCCACACCTAGAACAAAACATCGCAATTTATTAACCATGCACTCAAGGAGAATATAACTTAAAAGGTTACCCCTCAGCAAAGATTAACTCATACTAAAATTAAAAGTTGTTTTTATATTCAATAAACACATTAACCTTAGTTAAATATATATAAAGGGTAGAGAACTCTCTCTACCCAAGCAGAATAACATTTAACTTTGATGTTGTACTATAATTGAACAAGCCAATCGCCCTGGTATCCACACCGCAACGACAGGAACATTGCTAATAATTATTTTATCACCTTGTTTTAAATCAATAAAATGTATTTGAACACTCACTCGTTCATTATCTTTAATTGAGGAATCGCCAGGATATATTTCTCCACGTCTAGCGTTTGTTGCAGGGTAAGCACCTTGAAATAAATAAGAATCTACATTACGAACCCTTTTCTCATTTGGACTCATTCTATAAACAACACAACTCTCTGTCGAATTCCTTTCAATTGCCTTTGCCAAATGCAATAATAAAGCCGTATTATTCTGAGAGTTAGAATTTCCAGTAACTCTTATTTTTACAAGTAAATTTTCGAACAAATCGCTTACAAGAACATTATCACAAACATAATGTTTCTGAGTTTCTGTACGGTCTACATGTCCCTCATCACAACGCATGGATAGACGGTTCAAAAATTCTGACACTGTATTTTGGTTTTCAATGACTACAGCTTCTGAAGGATATGTTATTTTCGGGACAACCCATTTGTCAGAAAATTTAGTATGCATGTAATCAAATTCAAGAACACTATCTCTACAAGGCTTCAAATCAAGATCTAATAAGAATGCCCGTTTCCAGGAATTTAATGACTTATTACTTACTTCAATTTCCTTAAGTTGTCTCCTAATATCTTCTTCATGTGTGACATAATTTCTAAAGGCATCAAGTGTACTTTGTTCTAAATAAACCCTACAAAACCCCAAATAGCTTTTTTTATATCCAAAGAACCTTGCCCGCTGCTGTATAGTGTCAGCGTTACCGACACCAATACCTCTAGGCATATATGTTACAGTCAGCCCTTCAACGGTAAATCCTCGGTCAACCGCAATTCCGCCGACCAAAATCCATCCATATTTATGTTGCCAGTCTATCGCCGGTGTTTTATTAGTTCTTGCATTAACTTCAACTATCTGGGTACTTTTAAATGCAATGCTAAAAGAATTTATAATCTTATCAAATGATGGTAGCGCTGCCGTTGTATTTAACTGATTATAAGATTCTCTAAATTCGCTTAGGAGATCTATCTTATCCGGATCATCATCACGTAACGCTAAACACCTGTGCCATTCATCGAATATACTTCTAACCCAGCTATAATACTCTTTATGCTGAGAAGTCAGATGGGAAGGATGCACAAGCATTGAGCGGTTACCGGTATTACCTGACTCACTAATGCCTACAGTTACTCCAACCATGAATATACGTAGGGCATCTAGCAATGATGAAGGTGGATGGCTTAAAGGATTATCTTTCGTCGGAACTTCACTTGGTGGAATAATATTAATATATGCAGAGTTCGACCCAAAAAAATCACGGCCACCAACATAAGCATCGCCTGGTTCTAATACTTTCACAAAATTAGGCGATAAGGAATCTATAATACTTATAAGAAGAGGTGCTTGAGGCGTAGCTGTATATTGTAAATAGGTGTGATTTGGCAAAGCCTTTCTTAGTCTCATTAAGCAACCATATGTTGCACTCTCTTCTCCCTGAGAAACTCCAGTATTTAGACTAACCTGATCTGCCTCATCATCAATAATAAGAACCGATGTTCCATTCAAATCTAAAGCTTCAAGTATTTCAGCTAGCTTATTGATTCTTTTGTGATTTTTAAGGACGGTAATAAGAATTGTTTGTTTATATATATCCTCAGTAGACGAATCTTTTGATATGGATAACGTACTACGGATGACCTGCCCAGCAGTATCATAAGAGGACGGATTTTCTAGTTGTACCCATCTCCGGCCCCGTTTTGAATCATTTAGCCCCAAATCTTTTTTTAATCGACTCGAGGATTGTGCAAGTAGAGGATTTGATGTCCCTGCAACAACAATTACTATATGAAAACCGTTATCCCTTGCAAGCGCAGCAACAGTCTCAAAGGACATGGTCTTGCCACTTTGCACATAGCCAACAATAAGACCAGTTTCTTGCCCATTTTCTATTTCAGGAGAAACTCCGCGGGATAATATTGCAATAGCATCTTCAAGTAATTTTTCTTTGGCGCCATCCGGCATACCACTCTGTTCTAAAAAGGCTTCAGTTTCTTTACCCTTTTCAGGAGACCAATTCATTCCGTTATTAATGAAATCATTTCTAGTTTCTAAGCTCATTTATGTTTACCTATTCGAAAATACATCTCGTAAGATATCATTCATGTTTCGCCTGACTGTTCCGGCTTTACTGACACCTGAGTCCCTAGCCAATACTTCAGCTATAGCAAGAGCAGCCCCCACGCGAAACATAATTTCAGAAACATCTCCATCCTTTTGAGCGAACTGAATCATTAGGGGATGAGACATCGACATCTGAATATGTAACTGTCGACATGTGTCACCTATCCTCCCTGTATCACTCAATGCTAACCACTCACTATTAGAAACATCGTTCGATATTTCAATACATACAGACCAATTTTGATCACGAAACGAAATATCAAAAGTTCGTTTCATTAGCTGAGCCTGATATTCAGTATGCTCGACAGGAGTATCAATTAGCGCAGAGTCAAGTATACTAGGAATTATCAACGGCAAATGATTCCTCAGTTCATCCACTGAGCTATCAACAGCGTGTCCAACAAGTGATATTAGCCTATTATCATTCCCTCTAACTCTATGCCCTTCCGCCTGACGTAATAAAGGCATATCATCGCTATCTAAATTATCGCGTAACAATTTTAGAAAAGTTTGCTCTAACTCTCCCCATCTAAAGCCGTCTTTTGTATGGCTAACTTCAACCCCATTAATATATAGCTCGCCAAACACACGCTGATATTTATAACTATTCGAATTACCAAAAATATAGGCGGGACGATAGGTTTCATCGGCGCTTCCTTGAATAACTCTACCTCGTCTGAAAAGCGAGAATCCGGCTTCGCTAGTATTACCCACAGCACGTATAGCAGCAAAACCATTTACGGAAATATTATCACCAAACTTAAAGTCAATATCTTTTCGCCAGATAAGAGGCTCTCCCTCTTTATCCTTAAAATAGGGGGCGCTAAGTATTTTGGGATCTTGATAACTTAATACTTCCCCATTAACCTTCAGTATTAAAAGCCCCTTCCTAATATAGCATCTATAGATACTAGCTAGATGGCTTTTTATTTTATGGATAGTTCGTTTAACTGGAACATGAAAAACATCATTTAAAATAACCTCCGTAAAATGTTGTTCTTCACTACCTTGAGTTTCTTTTATTGATAGTTCATATGACTCATCCGCAATCATATTTTCAATATCAAAGTATACTGTTCTTATTATTGGTTCACCAATCACAGATGTACGAACCTCCCATTTAGGAGAAAACCAACAAGCTGCACTTTTCATACCCATACCAAATTCGGATAGACCAGTATTATCTGGAGGGATTGATGCAGGTTTGAAAGCTCTTGGAAAGTCCTCTAAAGGAATCCCAAAAGCGTCATCTTTAATTGATATTCGGGCAGGTTCAGTTGAGTCTATATTTATTTCTATAGTTACTTTTTTTAAAGAACTCGTTGCCGATTTTGCCAAGAAGCTCTGCAATGCATTGTCTACAAATTCCCCCAAAGCAAACCAAGGTTTATAATTGAGGTGCCGCAAAACGGCTAATATACTTACTCCTGGACGAATATCAACCTTTGAAAGCGCCACAATTATCTCCTTAAAGCACTCTTAATTATAGGAAATGCATCTATCTTCTAAAAAATTCAAATGATTGTTATAGCTTTCATCAAGTGAGGTACTTAATAACGCGTTGGCTACCCATTCGACAACTTTTGAGTTGACCGCATTACCTAAAGCCTGGAAGGCTTGGGTTGGACTTTCAGGGAGCTTGTTTAATTCATCAAGACACTGGAGCTTAGCACACTCATGAGGTGTCATATAACGCCTTTGCCAAGCAATAATTGGGACTTGGGTATCAGTCATGGCAATTAAGCTTGGAGCAGTGGTTCTTCTCTTAACTCTCACTCCAGAGGCTCTAAACTGTAGAACATAGTTCCAAATATTCCTCTCTTCACCATGAACATTCCATTCAAGTTTCTGAAGGCTTGACGGGAACCTTAAAATATCGGGTAACCATTCATCTATCCAGCTTTTATTATCGTTATAAAATTTTCTATTTTGTCTAATAAAATTCTTTTTCCACTTTGGAAATTCAAATTCTTCTGTTCGAGCATGACTTGGCAATGCCATCCAACGATCATCCATACTTTTTCGAAGGCCAATTTTGCAACCATGGCTCGCCCTGAAGCCTTTTAACCCATTAATTCCTAAACGCATTTTTCTCGCATAAGGAGTTTCATTTTCAAAAGGATAGGTAGCCCCCCACTCCATCGACCACAATGGGAAGGAAGGAATTTCAATATCAGGAGGACAGAGTTCTAAAAATTTACTCCAAACATTTAAACAATCGATAACTTGAGGAGAAAGTGATTTCGCATCAATCGGATTATTGTCCAAAATACTATCTATCGAGGTTTCGATATTCAGAGCTTCGGGCCATTTAAAATCGTCAAGCGGCAACAATGAGCCAACTATATATATTCGTTCACGAATTTGGGGAATACCGAAATGATGCGGTGAAAGTTTTGCCGCATCAATATTATAGCCAAGCCCATCTTTGCCAAGCAATTGTTGGATCTTTATCCACGTTTTTCCATCATCATGTTTCAACAGGTTAGGGACATTTTCAAGAATGAAAAATTTAGGCCTCTTATGCTTTAAAATTTCGACTACGTTGAAAAATAATCCTCCTTGTTTTGTACACTCGAACCCTAATTGTTCACCAGCCTTTGAAAAAGGCTGGCATGGGAACCCAGCGGTTAAGACATCATGATCAGGGATTATATCAAGTGGTATTTTAGTTATATCGCCAAGAGGTCGAATACCAAAATTATCCTCATATAAGTTCTGGAGAGGTTCTTTCCACTCGACTGCAAAACGACAAACCCCACCTAATCGTTTCAGTGCCAAATGAAAACCTCCCAGACCAGCAAATAAGTCAATGAAAGTAAACGTTTTTTTATTTTCCATTCAAGCACTCTCTACAAACATAAATCAGGTGGTGTTTATTCAAACACATCAACAACTGTATATAAACACATATTTGCAATATCAGGGATGCTTTGTCTTTAGCATCAAAGAAATTGGAAATAATTTCAACAGTAAAATATCTAATACTTTGAATTGTATAACAGCTAACCCGTTTTCACTACAGGCTCTGACGCGCTTTTAGCAACATTAGCTTAAAATCATTCGGAATGGTTTCTCTGAATTCATTCATAACCAGAGCCTTCTGATTATCCTCTTACCCGGAGGGACTAGTCTTTTCATCCCTACAGCCCCTAGCTGTCAGCGTTCAGTCCTGATTAATCCTTCAAAAAATCCCCCTGCTAAGCGGTGTTTCTCTGCTTCGCTACCAGAGGAACGCGGTATTGGCTTTCTCTCACCTTGAGCCAAGGCTCTTACCATTACCTTTCTCGTCAAAAGCCTAAGGAATGGCAAGGATACCTCACTCGATTATCTGTACTGATGTTACGATACACAATTAGCCATTACCATAAATTACGTACACTTACCTTTCGGAGTTATCAGTACAAAGGGTCAATTCCTCTCTCATGAACATGACGTGCAACAATTGAATTTCACCGCTTTTGCGAGCATGATCGCAATAACATCAGCCTGTTACCCGGTTCACTCCTATGATATCTGTCGAAGCGCTGCAATCAGCCATTTCCAACGTTTCTGTATGGCGTCAGGGTGATGTGTGCGCGCCGCATAAGCCGATGCTGCTGTTGTATGTGCTGTCGCAGTACAAAGCAGGCCACCCGCGCTTGTTTAACTACGGCCTGGAGATCCACGAACCACTAACTCGTCTGCTAAAAGAGTTTGGTCCCAAGCGGCGCACTGACTATCCCAATATGCCTTTCTGGCGGCTCAGAACTGACGGCTTTTGGGAAATTGCCAATGCAGAAGGTTGTAAACCCCGTAAAGGCAACACCCAACCGACCAAGAAAGAACTGATTGATAACCAGGTAGTGGGCGGCTTTGATGAAGCTGCATACCAACAGCTACTTGCACATCCTGAAATGATCGACCAACTGACCCAGCAGATCCTGATAGATCGCTTCCCCGAAAGTATTCAGCGGATCCTCGCCAACCAACTGGGTCTGGATTTTATCGATCGTTCGAAGAACCGCGATCCGCGCTTCAGAGATATCGTTCTCCGAGCGTACCATTCGCGATGTGCTTTCTGCGGTTACGACCTACGACTGGATGGTGCGCTGGTTGGTATTGAAGCAGCCCATATCCACTGGAAAACCTATGGCGGGCCGTGTGTGGTAAACAACGGTCTGGCACTGTTCTCACTGCACCATGATGCTTTTGATATGGGCGCATTCGGGCTGGATGAAAACCTGACTATCCGCATCTCCGGCGGTGTCAGCCGTAGCCAAGTGGTGGATAACCTGTTCTGGCAACGAAATGGCCAGCAGTTGCATCTTCCTCACGACAAAACGCTGTGGCCCACTGAACAATACGTTGGCTGGCATCGTAAGCAGATCTTCAAAGCCTGAGACCGTGAGCTTCGCAGGTGTCATCGATTGCCCAATATGCTTTATGCCCTCCAAAGGATAAATTGCTTTTAACCCCTATAGCGGATAAACCCTGCGTAGCAAAGTGGATTCCAGAATAACGACTCCCGAACTCTCTCACTGAAGAGCCTGACTCTTGATTATTATTAATCCCGTATTAATCTGTACGAAGTTTGACCCGCAACCAGAGCCTTCAGGTTGCCACCCTACCCGGTGAGGATCGCCTTTTCGTCCGCTCCGTATCATCCTCGCGGACAGCGCTTAGCGCCTGATACATCCTCTACCCCACCATGCAGGGAATCCCTCCCTGTCGGGCGGTGTTTCTCTGCTTTCATCACTGGAGAAATACTATGCCAACTTCATCTATCACTGAAGCAACATCCTTATCATTGTCTATCTCATCTGAGGCCTGGGAAAAGGTAGTTAGTTTTCCACCCGATCCCTCTCAGGGAGACGACCGCCTCGAAAACCTGATTGTCGCGACCATACTGACATTCAAAAGCGCAGGCCCGGACCGTAAGAGTATTAATTTCGGTCTGTACTGCTTTCCCGCCGACGGCAGCAGCAATGTACCGCTGATGACGCCGCTGCGCTTAACCCTTGAAGATGATCACTTATTGGTTACTGCCCTTCACACCAGCTGATTACCTCAGCATCCTTTACTCCCCGTGCCGGGCGACTCCCGACCGGGAGCGCTGTACTCGGCTTCTTTATCATGAGGTTACGCTTATGAACAGAAGCAACGATCTTTACCAGAAAGTCACCGATGAAATTATCGCCGCGCTGGAGAAAGGCGTGATCCCCTGGGTTCGCCCATGGCGGAAGGGGAACCGGTGGTTCCGATGAATGCCCTGTCCGGGCGGTTGTATCACGGCATCAACATTCCTCTGCTCTGGCACAGCGCAGAACGACAGGGATATGAGAGCGATCGCTGGCTGACCTTCACGCAAATTCGCAATGCGGGCGGTAACATCCGCAAAGGCGAAAAATCTACACTGGCCGTGTTCTATCTGCCCCAGCAGCGCGAAGTAGTGGACAGCAATGGGAGCACGGTTCTTGATGCTGACGGCAATCCTAAAGTGACGTCTTACGCTGTAGTACGCGAGTTCCGGCTGTTCAACATCCAGCATTGTGAAGGACTGCCGGAGGCATTCTCACAGCCTGTCGTGATGGTCGATGATCCTATCGCCGCCGCTGAGCAGGTTGCCCAGCAAAGTGCGGTGGTGATCACTCACCGACGCCAGAATCGGGCGTATTACTCGCCGGGGCGCGACTGCATCATCATGCCGCATCCTGAGCAGTTCACTTCGCGTGAGGATTATTACGGCACGTTGCTGCATGAACTGACACACGCTACCGGACACGCTTCACGGCTGAACCGGGACGGCATCACTGCCGGAAAACATACCTTCGGCGATCCGACGTATAGTTTCGAAGAGCTCGTCGCCGAAATGGGTGCAGCTTTCCTCTGTGCTCATGTTGGCATCCAGTCGAAGCTACAGCATGACAGTTACATCGCATCTTGGCTGAAGGTGTTACAGCAGGACAAAAAAGCGATTTTCCACGCCAGTGGATTAGCGCGTAATGCCTGTGAATATCTGCTTGAACGGGCGCAGCAGCCGTTAGCGCTGAGCGCATGACCTTCATATCAACGGCGGAGCATCCCTGCTCTGCCGTTTTTCTCAACTCCAATAAATTTGCGCGACCCAATAAACAATTTCCCCCCAAATCTGACGGCACCAAAAGGCAAAATCCAAAAGGTTAAGGGGAAGAGAGTGAAGGGGGAACGGGCTTACCCGAAAAAGGGGCTTCCCTTCGTCTTTCGAGTTGCAGGTGCGTTGGCTTTCCTCGCTCACCCCAGTCACTTACTTATGTAAGCTCCTGGGGATTCACTGCGTCGCCGCCTTCCTGCACCTCAAAATCCATTGGGAATAAAGGGCCATTATGCGGATATGGCTGACGCGCAAAAAGCAAAACACCACACCATCCACTGGCGAACCAGACGTCACGGAGGGATGGCTGCATCCTGAATCCGCGCAAACGCTACTGGCTGAAACTACCCGCCAACAGCTGATCCAGTTTATTCGCCAGAGCACCGCCCTTCCCGCCTCACTGTTTGAACGCTTCTGGCTGATACCAATCCACCGCTTCGCAGAACTGGCGCAGTTGTTCCCAGCCTCGGAAAACCACCACCATTCCCACGCAGGTGGCCTGCTCGATCACAGTCTCGAAGCCGCCTGCTATGCCGCACGGCTGCGGCAGAATTATCTTTTTCCGCCTGATGCAGTGCCAGAAGATCAGGCCGCGCAGTCCGAGCGATGGACAACAGTCATCATCTACGCCGCGTTGCTGCACGATCCGGGCAAACTTATCACCGATATTGAGGTGGAAGATGTCAGCGGGAAACACTGGTTTCCGTGGCATGGCCCACTGACCCAGTCTTATCGGTTTCGCTACCTGCCGCAACGTGATTATCTGCGCCATCCGGCTGCGGCAGCTCTTCTGCTCCCCCAACTACTCCCCCCGGAAAGCCTCGACTGGCTCGCCGCCGATGCCGCAGCGTTATCCACTCTGCTGCACTGCTTTAACGGACAGTATCAGTATGCCGGGCTGGCGGGTGAACTGGTGTAGAAAGCCGACCGGGCGTCGGTAGCGTTTAATCTCGGCGGCGATCCGGTCAAGACTATCCACCGCCCACAACCTCTCTGCCGCAGCAAATCATCGCCGCCCTGTGCGACCTGCTGGCAAATGAGTTCCGACTCAACAACCCGAATGGCGGTTCTGACGGCTGGCTGACGGAAGAGGCGCTGTGGCTGGTCAGCAAGAGCGCTGCCGATGCTGTCCGTGGCTGGTTGCTGCGCCAGGGTAAACCGATGACAGAAAATCAGGTCAGTTATTTCTTTGCCAAACTCAGCGATGCCTGCCACAGCCGTTTTTCATCGCACCGCTACCGTTATACCGTTGCCACAGAATTAATGCAGAAACCGGAGCAAAATTTGTATGTTACGCAGAAACTACTCGGCCACCGCGATATTAAGGTGACGCTCAGCTATATTGAACACAATGTCGAGATGCTCAGAAGTTGCGTGGAGAGAGATTGACAAAACAGGGAGTGAGTGAAAAGATCCGGCCCGAGGCTTTATAAACAAAAAAAGCCGGAGATGCGGCCATTTTGTAGTTGCCGTCAACATCCAGCTTCATTGTACAACGTCTTGATTGTTGTAGGTTTTCCGATTATCACAATCGTTTTTGGTGCCGAAGGCCGGACTCGAACCGGCACGTATTTCTACGGTTGATTTTGAATCAACTGCGTCTACCGATTTCGCCACTTCGGCACTGAAGGGGATGCGGAAACGTTCTGGATTATACCTGTCGGCGCCGGTCATGCAAGCAACAGCGTGTCGCCATCGCGCTAAGTGTTGAAAAAAACAGCGCTATCCTGCGCGGCGTCAGCTTTTACCGCCGTTCCGGGGCACCAATACCACCTACAAACCTCATCGCCCCCTCCCGCGCCCCCAACTCCCCCTGCCAGCCACACCACTTGCCACCCAAACCCCACTCAAACTTATCTCAAATTTTTCTCACATCACTCTCACCCACATACCTCAACACAACCCAACGCTCCCCCACCTATCCCCAATATCCAAACCTCCAATATTCCCCCCAACCCCGCCCGCCACCATTCCCATATATTCCAGAAAGTTTTATTCAATGCCTTTTTGTTATTCATCCACCCCGCAGCCAAATATTAATTTCATCAATATTTTTATAACTTTACATTAATGAAAAGTTTTCTTTTTGCCGTTTATTCCAGGATTTTCCTCAGGCGTGAAGGGTTCCGGTAAACACTATTTTTACTAGTCGCTGTACGAGTCTTGATGGACATATTCACTCGATGAATTAACTCAGGAGAATACTTGTGACGACGTTAAAACCTTTGCTGGCCCGCAACCGCAGCTGGGCGCTGCAGAAGTGTCAGCATGACCCGGACTATTTCGAAAAATGGGTCGACGGGCAGCGGCCCCACTCGCTGTGGATCGGCTGCTCCGACAGCCGCGTGCCCGCCGAGGTGCTCACCGGCAGCCAGCCCGGCGAGCTCTTTGTCCACCGCAATATCGCCAACATGCTCGATCCCGCCGACGACAACGTCATGAGCGTCCTGCAGTATGCCCTGCACTATCTTGAGGTGGAGCGGGTGGTGCTCTGCGGCCACTACGGCTGCGGCGGCGTGCAGGCGGCGCTCTCCCTGCCCACCCTGCCGCTGGCGCAGGAGTCCTCGGCGCTGGCTCGCCGCATCGGCCAGTTGCGCCACACCCTGCATCACGAAATTGCGCAGATTGCCGATGGGTGTGGTGTGGCGGCCTCCCCCGGCGCCAGCACCAGCGCCAGCGCCGACGCGGAGCGTTCTCGCCATGCGCTGGACGCCCTGGTGGAAGCCAACGTTCGCGCCCAGTTCACCCGTCTGCTGGAGAGTGAACCGGTGCAGACGGTGCTCGCCAGCGGGCGACCGCTCAGCCTGCACGGCTGCGTCTACGATCTGGCTTCCGGCCATTTAACCACCCTCGTCGAACACCTCTCACCGCAGGAGCACGCCCCATGAATACGTTTCGTCAGGACTTTCTCGCCGGCATCGTCGTCTTCCTTGTCGCCCTGCCGCTGTGCCTCGGCATCGCCCAGGCCAGCGGCTTACCGCCCTTCGTCGGCCTGCTGACCGGCATCATCGGCGGCCTGGTCGTCACCGCCCTCAGCCCCTCCCGTTTCGCCGTCAGCGGCCCCGCCGCCGGACTGGTCACCATCGTCGTCGCCGCCATTGAATCCCTGGGTTCCTTCTCCGTCTTCCTGATGGCGCTGGTGCTGGCCGGCGTGCTGCAGCTGCTGTTCGGCATCCTGCGGGCCGGGCGCTTTATCTCGCTGGTTCCCGCCAGCGTCATCAAAGGCATGCTGGCGGCGATCGGCATCCTGCTGATTATGCAGCAGATCCCCGTCGCGCTCGGCACGGCGGAAGAGACCGGGCTTGCCGAAGTGGTTCAGGGCAATGCCGCTTTCTCCATCAAGGCGATTGCTGTCGCCGCGGGCGGTCTGCTGGTGCTCTGGCTGTGGGGCTCGCCGCTTATCCGCCGGGTGAAGAGCCTGCGCTGGATCCCCGGGCCGCTGATCGCCGTCCTGCTCGGCTGCGTGACCACCCTGCTGCTGACCCATTTTGCGCCGCAGCAGCTGGCCGCCCTACCGCGTATTACCCTGCCGGCGTTCGGCAGCCTCGGCGATCTGCTGGGTGAGCTGGAGTCTCCCGCATGGAGCGCGTGGCGCAATCCGTCGGTGTGGGTGGTGGCGGTGACCCTGGCGCTGGTCGCCAGCCTCGAAACCCTGCTCAGCCAGGAGGCGCTGAAAAAGCTGCGCCCGCAAAATCCGCCCCCTTCGCCGAACCGCGAAATGGTCGCCCAGGGCGTCGGCAATCTGCTCTCCGGCGTGCTGGGGGCGATGCCGATCACCGCGGTGATCGTCCGCAGCTCGGTGAACGTCAGCAATGGCGCGCAGAGCAAGCTGTCGATCTTTATCCATGGCGTCCTGCTGTTAATCTGCGGCCTGTGGTTCAGCGGCCTGCTGACCTTAATCCCGCTCGCCAGCCTCGCCGCCGTGCTGCTGTATACCGGCTATAAGCTGGCGACGCCGCGGCTGTTCATCGAGCAGTTCCGCCAGGGTGCGGCGCAGTACGTCCCGTTCCTCGCCACCATCGGCGGGATTATCGCCTTCGGCATGCTGGCGGGGATCGGGATTGGTCTTGCCACCCAGATGGCGTTCAGCCTCTGGCGCAGCCATCGCCACTCGCTGCAGCTGGCGCGCTACGATGACCACTACGTGCTGCGCATCCAGCAGAATCTGACCTTTATGCACAATCCGCATCTGCTGGCCCTGCTGGCGAAGATTCCGGAAAAGAGCGTGGTGATCGTCGAGCACGACAGCGTCGGCTACCTCGACCCGGACGTGCAGGCGGTGCTGGATGATTTTGCCGAGAACGCCCCGCAGCGCGGCATCCAGCTTAATCAGTGGCCGCTGGCCAGCCGCTGACCTTAACGGGCGGCTGGTCCGCCCGCTGCGCGACCCCTCCGATTGCCAAGCGCCGGGGAATACCATGCTCTACACTTTCTGGGTTATTACGCCAACCCCAAGGAAATAAACATGAGCATCATTAAAAGCTACGCCGCCAAAGAAGCGGGCGCCGATCTGTCGCTGTGGGAATACGATGCCGGCGAGCTGCAGCCGGAAGATGTCGAAGTTGAAGTGGAATACTGCGGGATCTGCCATTCGGACCTGTCGATGATCGACAACGAATGGGGCATGTCGAGCTACCCGCTGGTGGCCGGTCACGAGGTGATTGGCCGGGTGGCGGCGCTGGGCAGCGCGGCGCAGGATAAAGGGCTGAAGATTGGCCAGAAGGTCGGCATCGGCTGGACGGCGCGCAGCTGCGGCCATTGCGACGCCTGCATCAGCGGCAATCAGATCAACTGTCTGGAAGGCTCGGTGCCGACCATTCTTAACCGCGGCGGCTTCGCCAATAAGCTGCGCGCCGACTGGCAGTGGGTGATCCCCCTGCCGGAGAGCATCGATCTGGCGTCCGCCGGCCCGATGCTGTGCGGCGGCATCACCGTCTTTAAACCGCTGCTGACCCACCACGTCACCGCCACCAGCCGCGTCGGGGTGATCGGCATCGGCGGCCTCGGCCATATCGCCATTAAGCTGCTGCGGGCGATGGGCGCGGAAGTGACCGCCTTCAGCTCCAACCCGGCCAAAGAGCAGGAAGTGCTGGCGATGGGCGCCGATCGCGTGGTCAACAGCCGCGATCCTGAAGCCTTAAAAGCGCTGGCCGGTCAGTTTGACTTGATCATCAACACCGTGGCGGTGGATCTCGACTGGCAGCCGTACTTCGAAGCCCTGGCTTACGGCGGCAACTTCCATACCGTCGGCGCGGTGATGAAGCCGTTCCCGGTGCCGGCCTTTACCCTTATCGGCGGCGACCGCAGCATCTCCGGCTCGGCGACCGGTAACCCGTCCGAACTGCGCACGCTGATGAAGTTCGCCGGGCGCAGCAAAGTGGCGCCAACCACCGAGCTGTTCCCGATGTCGCAGATTAACGAAGCGCTGAAGCACGTTCGCGAAGGCAAAGCCCGCTACCGCGCGGTGCTGAAAGCCGACTTCTGATGGTTCTCTCCCGCCGGGCGGCCCGCTCGCCCGGCGTTTTCCCCGTCGCTTCATCAAACCGTCATCTCCCCGCCATGCCTCTGTAGTCATTGCTTCCCACAATCCGGGCTTCGATAAATGGCTGAACGAGATGCGCGTCACCATGAGAAAGACCTGGCTTCCCTGGCTGATCCTGTCGCCTTCCCTGCTGTTTTTACTGCTGTTTACCTGGTTCCCGCTGGGGCGTTCGGTGTATGACAGCCTGTTTGATACCCGCATGGCCAGCGACGGCGCGCAGTACGTCGGCCTGGATAACTTCGTCCGCCTGTTTGCCGATCACGTCTTCTGGCAGTCGCTGGGCAATAACCTGCTCTATATCCTGCTGACGGTAGTTCCCGGGGTGACGCTCGCCCTGCTGCTGGCGGTCGCCCTCAGCGAGAACCATCGCGTCAACCGCTGGCTGCGCACCGCCTTTTTCTTCCCGATGATTATCCCGATGGTCAGCGCCGCCGCGCTGTGGCTGTTTATCTTTATGCCCGGCCTCGGCCTGCTCGACCACTATCTGGCGAAGCTGTTCGGGCCGATGAACAACAACTGGCTGGGGCGCAGCAACAGCGCGCTGCTGGCCCTGGCGCTGATCGGCGTATGGAAGTTCGCCGGCTACTACATGCTGTTTTTCCTCGCCGGGTTGCAGAGCATTCCGGCCTCGACGCGGGAAGCGGCGCTGATGGAGGGGGCTACCCGCACGCAGGTCTTTTTTAAGGTCACGCTACCGCTGCTGCGCCCGACCCTGAGCTTTGTGATCACCACCGCGCTGATCTACTCCATCACCCAGATCGACCACGTGGCGGTGATGACCCGCGGCGGGCCGGACAACGCCACCACCGTGCTGCTCTATTACATCCAGAATCTCGCCTGGGATACCCACGACCTCGGCAAAGCCTCCGCCGCCACCTTCCTGACCCTGGCCGGGCTGTTCGCCTTCTCGCTGATTAACCTGAAACTGCTGGAGAAAGGAGCCCACTATGAGCGCTGACATCTCGCCGCTGCTGGTCCGCACGCCCGCCGCTACGCGTCCGCTGTGGCTGCGCCTGCGCCGCTCGTCGCCCTTTACGCTGACGGTATTAATGTGCTGCCTGGCGCTGCTGTGGATCAGCCCGTTTATCTGGATGCTGGCGACCTCGTTCAGCGCTACCACCTTCGGGGAAGATATGGCCTCGCTGCTGCCGCGCCTGCCGCTGACCCTCGATAACTTCCGCGACGCCTGGAACAGCGCCGACTGGCTGAGCCTGTATGCCAACACCCTTATCTTCACCTTCGGCACCTTCTTCGTGCAGCTGTTGACCATCACCACCGCCGGGTACGTCTTCGCCTGTCACGAATTTCGCGGCAAGCAGACGCTGTTTCTCCTGTTCCTCGTCCAGCTGATGATCATGCCGGTGGTGATGATGGTGCCGAACATGCTGACCCTGAAAACCTTCGGCCTGCTCAACACCCTCACCGGGGTGATGATGCCCTACTTCACCTCGGCGTTCGGCGTGTTCCTGATGCGTCAGGCGTTCCTCGCCATCCCGAAAGAGCTGGAAGAGGCGGCGCTGATGGAGGGCTGCCGCTGGTGGCAGGTGCTGTTCCGCGTGCTGCTGCCGATGTCCTGGCCGTCAGTGCTGGCCTTCGCCACCGTCAGCATTACCTACCACTGGAACGAGTACCTGTGGCCGCTGATGATGCTCAACGATCCCGATAAGCAGGTGCTGACCGTCGGGCTGGTCTCCTTCGCCATGGGCGCCGAATCCGGCGGCCAGTGGGGCACCATCGGCGCCGGGACGCTGATGGTCTGCCTGCCGCTGATGCTGGCGTTCATCCTTTTTCAGAAACAGTTCCTGCGGAGCTTCGGCTTCTCCGGGATCAAATAAGGAGTGATTCATGCTGTTAGCGCACATTTCCGATACCCATTTCCGCAGCCGCGGCGAGAAGCTGTACGGCTTTATCGACGTCAATGCCGCCAACGCCGACGTGGTCTCCCAGCTTAACGCGCTGCGCGAGCGCCCGGACGCGGTGGTGGTGAGCGGGGATATCGTCAACTGCGGCCGCCCGGAGGAGTATCAGGTGGCCCGCCAGATCCTCGGCAGCCTGAACTATCCGCTGTATCTGATCCCCGGCAACCACGACGACAAAGCCCATTTTCTGGAGCATCTTCACCCGCTGTGCCCGCAGCTGGGCAACGATCCGCAAAATATGCGCTATGCGGTGGATGATTTCGCCACCCGCCTGCTGTTTATCGACTCCAGTCACGCCGGCACGTCAAAAGGCTGGCTGACCGACGAGACCATCGGCTGGCTGGAGGCGCAGCTGTTCGAGGGCGGCGACAAACCGGCAACGGTGTTTATGCACCACCCGCCGCTGCCGCTGGGCAATGCGCAGATGGACCCGATCGCCTGCGAAAACGGCCACCGTCTGCTGGCGCTGGTGGAGCGTTTCCCGTCGCTGACGCGCATCTTCTGCGGCCATAACCACAGCCTGACCATGACCCAGTATCGCCAGGCGCTGATCTCCACCATTCCCGGCACCGTCCATCAGGTACCGTACTGCCACGAAGACACCCGGCCCTATTACGACCTCTCCCCGGCGTCGTGCCTGATGCACCGCCAGGTCGGCGAGCAGTGGGTGAGCTACCAGCACTCGCTGGCCCACTACGCCGGGCCGTGGCTGTACGACGAAAACATCAGTTGTCCAACGGAAGAGCGCTAACCGCCATGCTCAGTCTGCAAAACATCAGTAAACGTTTCGACGGCAAACCGGCGCTCAGCGCCCTGTCGCTGGATATTCACGAAGGTGAATTCGTGGTGCTGGTCGGCCCGTCGGGCTGCGGGAAAAGCACCCTGCTGCGCCTGCTCGCCGGCCTGGAGCCGGTCAGCGAAGGCCAAATCTGGCTGCATGATGAGAACATCACCGCCACCACGCCGCGCGAGCGCAACTTCGCGATGATCTTCCAGAACTATGCCCTGTTTCCGCATCTGTCGGTGCGCGACAACATCACCTTCGGCATGAAAGTGCGCAAGGAAGAGAAAAGCAGCTGGCAGCCACGGGTGGATAAAGTGGCGCAGATGCTGCAGCTGGAGGCGCTGCTCGACCGCAAACCGGCGAAGCTCTCCGGCGGCCAGCGCCAGCGGGTGGCGATGGCCCGGGCGATTGTGCGCAATCCGCGGCTGTTCCTGATGGACGAGCCGCTCTCCAACCTCGACGCCCGCCTGCGCAGCGAAGTGCGCGACAGCATTATGGCCCTCCACCAGCAGCTGAAAACCAGCACCATCTATGTGACCCACGACCAGACCGAGGCGATGTCGATGGCCGACCGCATCGTGGTGATGAACGGCGGCCACGTACAGCAGGTCGGGCGCCCGGAGTATCTGTACGCCAACCCGGCCAACCTGTTCGTCGCCGGGTTTATCGGTTCGCCGGCGATGAACCTGCTGTCGCTGCCCTGCGCCAATGGTGACGTACTGTTGGGAGAACAGCGCTATCCGCTGCCGCCGCGCCACCGGGATCAGACCCGCGTCTGGCTGGGCGTTCGCCCGGAACATATTACCGACCGCGTGGAAGAGGGCCATCTGCGCCTCCCGGCCACCGTTCTGCAACGAGAACTGATGGGAGCCGACTACCTGCTCCACGTCAGCACCCCGATCGGCACCCTGCGCTTTAGCCGCCGCCACCGCGGCACGGTGCCGGAGAAAGGCGAGTCGCTACTGGTCGGCTTCTCGCCTGCCGATGTGCATCTTTTTCATGCTGAGACCCAGCATAATTTACTGATGGAGTGTAATCATGTTTAAACCTCTTACGGTAGTCGCGGTTGGCCTCAGTCTTGCCCTGAGCGGCGCGGCGCTGGCAAAAGAGAAAATAGACTTCATGTTCCCGGCGCCGGTGGACGGCAAGCTGACCATGGAGATGACCCGCGTCATTAAGCAATTCAACGACTCGCAGCAGGATGTCGAAGTGCGCGGCATCTTCACCGGCAACTACGACACCACCAAGATCAAAGCCGAATCGGCGCAGAAGGCCGGCCAGCCGCCGGCGCTGGTGATCATGTCCGCCAACTTCACCACCGATCTGGCGCTGAAGGATGAGATCCTGCCGATGGACGAGCTGTTTAAATATGGCGATCAAAAGGCTGGCGATTTTCTGCAAAAGGAATTCTGGCCCGCGATGCATAAGAACGCCCAGGTGATGGGCACCACCTATGCGATCCCGTTCCATAACTCGACGCCGATCCTCTACTACAACAAGACGATGTTCGATCAGGCCGGGATCAAACAGCCGCCGCAGACCTGGGCCGAGCTGCTGGCCGATGCCAAAAAGCTGACCGACGAGAGCAAAGGCCAGTGGGGGATCATGCTGCCGTCGACCAACGACGACTACGGCGGCTGGATCTTCTCGGCACTGGTGCGCGCCAACGGCGGGAAATACTTTAACGAAGACTATCCTGGCGAGGTCTATTACAACTCGCCGACCGCCATCGGCGCCCTGCGCTTCTGGCAGGATCTGATTTACAAGGACAAGGTAATGCCGTCCGGGGTGCTGAACTCGAAGCAGATCAGCGCCGCGTTCTTCTCCGGTAAGCTCGGGATGGCGATGCTCAGCACTGGCGCGCTGGGCTTTATGCGCGAGAACAGCAAAGACTTTGAGCTTGGGGTGGCGATGCTGCCGGCCAAAGAGCAGCGCGCGGTGCCGATCGGCGGCGCCAGCCTGGTGAGCTTTAAAGGCATCAACGAGGCGCAGAAGAAAGCGGCGTATCAGTTCCTGACCTATCTGGTGAGCCCCGACGTGAACGGCGCGTGGAGCCGCTTTACCGGCTACTTCTCGCCGCGCAAGGCGTCATACGATACGCCGGAGATGAAGGCCTATCTGCAGCAGGATCCGCGGGCGGCGATCGCGCTTGAGCAGCTGAAGTACGCCCATCCGTGGTACTCCACCTGGGAGACCGTGGCGGTGCGTAAGGCGATGGAGAACCAGCTGGCGGCGGTGGTCAATGATGCCAAAGTAACGCCGGAAGCGGCGGTTCAGGCGGCGCAGAAGGAAGCCGACGCGCTGATGAAACCTTATGTGGATAAGACCGCGCTGGCGGAAGTGAAGTGACGCTTTACCCGTCATCGTCACCCTCACCCTGGCCCTCTCCCTGAGGGAGAGGGGACGGTACGGCGCCGTGGTTAAGCCCTGAGTCCGGTTGAGGAAGGAAAAAAAGCAGGCCATACCCGGTATGGCCTGAAAATGTCACAACGATTAGATCCCTGCCGTTTCGCGGATATATTTGCGCGCTTTGACGGCGTATTCGAAAGGATTGGCCAGGGCAGGATCCTGCTCTGCTTCCACCACCATCCAGCCTTTATAGCCAAAGTCGTCCAGCAGCTTGAACACCGGACGGAAATCGATCACCCCGTCGCCCGGGACGGTGAAGGTGCCTTTTTTCACGCCGTCGAGGAACGACAGGCTGTCGCGGCGCACCTGGTCGATCACCGGCGGACGGACGTCTTTCAGGTGAACGTGGTTGATGCGCGGCAGATACTTTTTGAGGATCGCCAGCATCGGCGCTTCGCCGCCTTCGGAATACCAGGCATGGCCGGTATCGAACAGCAGGAAGACGCGCTCGTCCACCAGCGACATAAATTTGTCGATTTCCGCGGTGGTCTGAATGCCGGTGCCCATGTGGTGGTGCAGACAGACCTGCATCCCCTTCTCCGCCGCCAGGCGGCCGAGGGTGTTGTAGCCTTCCGCCACCCGCTGCCACTCCTCTTCGCTGAAGCACGGCTTCGCATCGCCGAGGATCGGTTTATCCAGCCCCTGGATGCTGCCGCTCTGCTCGGAGCAGCCAATCACTTTCGCGCCCATCGCATGAAGGAAGTTCATGTGATTGACGAATTCATCAATGGTTTTTTCCCGCTGGCCGTTGGCGAAAAAGGTGCTGAACCAGGCGTTGCAGATCTGAATGCCGCGGATATCCAGCATCGGCTTGAGGACCGCCGGGTCGCGCGGATATTTGCTGCCGACTTCGCTGCCGGTAAAGCCGGCCAGCGCCATTTCGCTGACGATCTGCTGGAAGGTGTTTTCGCTGCCGAGCTCCGGCATATCATCGTTAGTCCAGCCGATCGGGGCGATAGCCAGTTTGACGTTATCTTTGTTCATAGTAGGGCTCCTGCCGCTGCGCCTTACCGGCGCAGCAATTCACGTTCAATGAGTTCACGGGTTTCCACTGCCTGGTATTTCATTTTTTCCGGGTAGCCAAACAGCGAGGTGGCGACAATCGGCTCCCCGCCGACCTTGAAGGTCTGCTCGGCGAATTTCATTTCGCGCAGGGTGCGGAACAGCGCGTCGAAATCCACATCCCCTTCCCCGACGCCTACGTGCTGGTGCACCACGGCATCCACGCCCGGCGGGTTAACGATATAGCGGCAATGTTTCGTATGGTTGCGGGTATCCGCAATCAGGACATGGGAGAGATCGCTCCCGGCATAGCGCAGCATGCTCGCCACATCGCCGACGCCTTTGTCGTAGAAAAAGGTGTGCGGCACGCTGTAGACGTACTTCACGTTATCGCTGCGGAACGACTTCACAATATCGACGGTTTCATTGTTCTCTTCGCAGAAATCCCAGGGATGCGCCTGGATCTCCACGCGGATGCCTTCCCGCTCAAAAATCGGCAACAGCTCTTCCATTGAGCGATAGAACATTTCATCGCAGATTTCGGGCTGATTCGGATCGCCGGAGAACTCGGTGTTGATCACCTGAACGCCCATCTCCACCGCAATTTCCACCAGCCGTTTCCAGTTTTTCACCGCCGCCTGACGGCGCAGTTCGTCCGGGCCGGACCAGCGGTAGACGCAGATAAACGACGACAGCTCAAGGCCGGTATCGCGCAGCGCCTGCTTGTACTCCGCCATGATCTCCCGGCTGGCGCGCGGGTGCTTGTAGAACGGGTTAATCTGCGGGTGCGGCGACTGTTCAATGTACTTGTAGCCCCACTCCGCTACCTGATGGACCATGCGGGTGATCCCGAGGTCCTTAATCACATCCACATCAAAGGCAATTTTCATCGTCGTTACCTGTGCAAAGAAGTTCCGTCAGCAAAACGCGCTTAACGTTTGTAGAATGCCGGGCACTCAGGCAGCGTCACCTCAACCGGCTCGCTGGTTCCCTGCGCTTTAATGCAGGCGTCCGCCGCCACCGACGCCGCGTAGCCGTCCCAGGCCGACGGGCCGTGCAGCTGGCCAGCTTTGACGTCGTTGATAAAGGCCTGCAGCTCGACGTCGTAGGCTTTGATAAAGCGGTCTTTCCAGTCGGTGAGAATGGCGGTCGACAGACTGGCGGACTTGCGCATCTGGACGGCAGACGGCTCCGGCAGACGGGCAATCCCGGTTTCGCCGACCACTTCGCACTGGATGTCATACCCGTACTGGCAGTTCACGAACACTTCGACGTCGATCAGGGTGCCTTTTTTGGTTTCAAAGGAGACGATCTGCGGATCTTTCAGGCGCGCATGGGTGTGCGAGGTGGAGCGCGGGAAGCGCACCTGCACGGAACGGTAGTCATCGTTCAGCAGCCAGCGCAGCACGTCCAGCTCGTGGATCAGGGTGTTGGTGATCGCCATATCGGTGGTGTAGTTCTCGCCGACTGACTGGTTGCGGTGGGCGCAGCGCAGCATCAGCGGCGCGCCGATATCGCCATCGTCGATCACTTTTTTCAGCGCCAGATAGCCTTCGTCGTACGGGCGCATAAAGCCAACCTGCACCAGACGACGGCCGGCCTTCATTTCAGCATCAACGATGCGGCGGCAGCCTTCCGCAGACATCGCCAGCGGTTTTTCGCAGAACACCGGCTTACCAGCGGCGATGGCAGCCAGGGTGTACTCTTCGTGGGTCGGGTCCCAGGAGGTGACCAGGATGGCATCGACATCGCTGGCGTTAATCACGTCGTGGCCGTCGGCGTAGACTTCCGCCTGCACGCCCGGCAGCGCGACCGCCGCACGGGCGTTGTCGGCATTGATATCAGACACCGCCACAACGGTGGCGCCCTGCAGAACCTGGGTGCAGCGACGGATGTGTTCTTTACCGATAGCGCCAGCGCCGATGACACCTAATTTGAGCGACATAATGGTTTTCTCCGTAAGTCTGTAGGATTCAGGGTAGAGGTTCGTTTTAGTAATCACGCGCCTGGGCGCGCTTTTCATTAATCATTTGCGCCACCTTGCGGATCCGCTCTGAGAGCGCCGTCTGGGCGACTCCGACGTTCCACCAGCTGCCGTATTTGTGCACCATGGTCTTCGGCAGCACTTTAATATCAATCAGGGTGCTGACCGTTTCGCGACGGGCGGCGTCCAGTGCGTGGCGCAGTTCGTCCAGGGTGGTGACGCGCCAGGTTTTGCAGCCGTAGCCGGCGGCGATGGTGGCGAAGTCCACCGGCACCAGGCCGCCCTGCAGCTGGCCGGTTTCCGGCTGGCGGTAGCGGAACTCGGTGCCGAAGCTGTCCATCCCGTGCTCCATCTGCAGGTTGTTGATGCAGCCGTTGGCCATGTTGTCGAACAGCACGACGTTGATCTTCGCCCGCTCCTGCAGGGAGGTGACCAGCTCAGAGTGCAGCATCATGAAGGAGCCATCGCCGACCAGGGAGTAGACTTCGCTCTGCGGCTGCGCCAGCTTCACGCCCAGCGCGGCGTTGACTTCGTATCCCATGCAGGAGTAGCCGTACTCCACGTGGTAGGTGTTTTCCGCGCGATTGCGCCAGACGCGCTGCAGATCGCCTGGCAGGCTGCCCGCCGCCGCGACGATCACCGCCTCGGCCGGCAGCGTTTCATTCAGTACCCCAAGGACGCTGCTCTGGGTCAGGGTGGAGTCGGTGATCTGGCGGAACTCGCGATACACCGATTCACGATCGAGGTGATCGTCGATCTCCGGCACAAAGGATTTTTCCTGCCACACCGCCTGGTAGACGCGCTGGGTCTCTTTTAACTGACGGCTCTGCACGCTCTCGATCTGCGCGCCCCAGCCGGCCTGCCAGCCGCTGTCCGCCAGCGCCGCGTCGAGGGCGGTCATCGCTTCCCGGGCGTCCGCCAGCATGGCAATGCCGTCCAGCTTCCAGGCGTCGAAGTTGCTGACGTTAATATTCAGGAAACGCACCTCCGGGTGCTGGAAAATCCATTTCGAGGCGGTGGTAAAATCGCTGAAGCGGGTGCCGACGCCGATCACCAGGTCGGCCTCTTTCGCCAGCAGGTTCGCCGCCAGACAGCCCGTCTCGCCGACGCCGCCGACGTTCAGGGGGTGAGACGAGACCACCGTCCCCTTCCCGGCCTGGGTTTCGGCGAAGGGCACCCCGTAGCGCTCGGCGAAACGGGACAGCGCTTCGCCCGCGCCGGAGTATTTCACCCCACCGCCGCAGACGATCAGCGGTTTACGGCTGGCTTTGATGGCCGCGACGGCGTCCGCCAGCTGCGCGGCGCTGGCCGGGCGGCGGTCGAGACGGTGCACGCGGCGCGCAAAGAAGGATTCCGGGTAGTCCCAGGCTTCGCCCTGCACATCCTGCGGCAGGCACAGCGTCACCGCGCCGGTTTCCGCAGGGTCGGTCAGGACGCGCATGGCGTTGATGCAGGCGCTCATCAGCTGTTCCGGGCGGGTAATACGGTCCCAGTATTTGCTGACTGCGCGGAAAGCGTCATTGGTGCTGATGCTGAGATCGTAGCTCTGTTCAATCTGCTGGAGCACCGGGTCCGGCTGGCGGGTGGCGAAGACATCGCCCGGCAGCAACAGCAGCGGAATGCGGTTGGCGCTGGCGGTGCCGGCGGCGGTGATCATGTTGGCCGCTCCCGGACCGATGGAGGAGGTGCAGGCGATAATCTGCCGGCGCAGGGCCTGGCGGGCAAAACCGGTGGCCGCGTGGGCCATCCCCTGCTCGTTACGCCCCTGATAGACGCGCATATCGCCGCTGTCCTGCTCCAGCGCCTGCCCCAGCCCCAGGACGTTGCCATGGCCGAAAATCGCGAAAATGCCTTTCACGAATTTCAGCTCTACGCCATCCACCTCCAGGTACTGGTTATCGAGGAACTTCACCAGCGCCTGCGCCGTTGTCAGTCTCAGTTTGCCCATGATGCACAATCCTTATTGTTCAGTATTTGTGTGTGGCGTCGCGCCGATGCCGCCGGGGCCGTCGTTCACGTCACTGGAATACCTGTGGATTATAGGCAAACATTTTTTTCATTAAATACAAATACAGAAGAAATATTTCATTTTGCGAGAGGGATCAAACTCTCTACCCATTTCATACGTTTCACTTACATTCCAGACACGTTTTCGGACCCTTTTTTGCCACGCCACACGACAATATCCCCTTAAAAATCATAGGTAAAGAAACCGCTTCCGGCGTTTCACTTTCCCCTGGGGCGACAGAGGGGCCGATCCACGCTCGCGCGAGGCTCAGTGCGGCAGAGTGGTAGATCCCTCACACTTTTGGTTTTTTAATTTCGAACGAGTTTGCAAATGAAATATTTATTTCTCAAACTAAGGGTAACCAATAACCCTCAGGCTGTTCACGGAGTCGACGTCGGGATCCCGACCCTTCCAGGCAGCAGACACCAAAAAGGAAATCCTAGCTATGAATGCAGCAGTAAAGCGGCTCGACGTCATCTGTATAGGTCGGGTGGCCGTCGACCTCTATGCCCAGCAGATCGGTTCGCGGCTAGAAGACGTTGCCAGTTTCGCGAAATATCTGGGCGGCTCCTCCGGCAACGTGGCCTTTGGCACCGCGATTCAGGGGCTGAAATCGGCCATGCTGGCGCGCGTTGGCGATGAACACAACGGCCGTTTCCTGCGTGAAACGCTCAACCGCGCCGGGGTGGATACGGAGTATCTGATCACCGACAAATCCCGCCTGACCGCGCTGGTGATGCTGGGGATTAAGGATCAGGAGACCTTCCCTCTGATTTTCTACCGCGATAACTGCGCCGATATGGCCTTAACGCCTGACGACATTAGCGAGGAGTATATTGCCTCCTCCCGGGCGCTGGCGGTGACTGGCACCCACCTGTCGCACGCCAACACCCGCGCCGCGGTGCTGAAGGCGCTGGAATACGCTCGTCGTCACGGCCTGCGTACCGCGCTGGATATCGATTACCGTCCGGTGCTGTGGGGGCTCACCTCGCTCGGCGATGGCGAAACCCGTTTCATTGAGTCCGGGCCGGTCACCAGCCAGCTGCAGGAAGTGCTGCATCTGTTCGATTTGGTGGTGGGAACCGAAGAAGAGTTTCATATTGCCGGGGGCAGCACCGATACCCTGACCGCGCTGAAAAATGTGCGCAATGCCACCAAAGCCACCCTCGTCTGCAAGCGCGGGCCGATGGGCTGCGTGGTGCTGGAAGGCGACATCCCGGACAACTGGGACCAGGTGCCGCTGCAGCAGGGCGTGCGCGTGGAGGTTCTCAACGTGCTGGGCGCCGGGGATGCCTTTATGTCGGGCCTGCTGCGCGGCTGGCTCAACGACGAAGGCTGGGAGCAGGCTTGCCGTTACGCCAACGCCTGCGGCGCACTGGTGGTCTCCCGCCACGGCTGCGCGCCGGCGATGCCGACCAAAGTCGAACTCGATGACTACCTGCTGCGTGCCGAATCGGTGCCGCGCCCGGACGTCGACGAGCGCCTCAACCACCTGCACCGGGTCACCAGCCGCCGTCAGCAGTGGCCGGAGCTGTGCATTTTCGCCTTCGACCATCGCAAACAGCTGGCCGACCTGGCACGGGAGACCGGGCGCGATGAAGCCTGCATTCCGCAGCTCAAGCTGTTGTTGTTAGCCGCGGCCGAAGCGGCGGCGCAGGAGGCGGGTCTCGATCAGCGCAGCGGCATTCTGGCCGACGGCACCTACGGCCAGCGTGCGCTCAACGCCATTACCGGCAAGGGCTGGTGGATTGGGCGCCCCATCGAGCTGCCCAGCTCGCGACCGCTGCGTCTGGAGCATGGCAACATCGGCTCGCAGCTGATCGACTGGCCGCTGGAGCATGTCGTCAAATGCCTGGTCTTCTATCATCCTGCCGACCCGGCGGCGCTGCGTGCAGAGCAGGACGCCCTGCTGCTCGAGGTGTGGCAGGCCTGTAACAAGTCAGGCCATGAACTGCTGCTGGAGGTGATCCTGCCGGAAAATGGCCCGGACAAAGACGAGCGCCATTACCACACCATGCTGGAACACTTCTATCAGCTGGGGATCAAGCCGGACTGGTGGAAGCTGCCGCCGCTCTCCAGCGCCAGCTGGCAGCAGATCACCGCCCTTATCGAGCGCGAAGATCCGTGGAGCCGCGGGATCCTGATCCTCGGCCTCGACGCGCCTTCCGACAAACTGCGCGCCGGTTTCGCCGAGGCGGCCGCACACCCGATGATCAAAGGTTTCGCCGTTGGGCGCACCATCTTTGGCCTGCCGTCGCGGCGCTGGATGCAGGGTGAGCTCAGCGATGAGGCCCTGATAGAGGAAGTGAAACGCAACTACCTGACGCTTATTGGCTACTGGCGCGAAGCCCGCCGCTGATCCCCCGACGCCCGTCTCCTTCACCTTGCGGAGCGGGCGTTTTTCTGTTTCTTCGTGAAATGAATCGCGTATTTCGTCGCAATAAATGAAAAATTCGCTTCATTTGGTACACTGGAAGCCATATTCCTTCCATTTTCTCAGAGCGCACTCTATGGCCAATAACCCAACACAGCTGACCATCCTGCAGGATGAAATCAGGCGTCGCTACGATACGTTAAGCAAACGCCTGAAACAGGTCGCCCGCTATATCCTTGATAACAGCAATAGCGTGGCTTTCGATACCGTGGCCTCCATTGCGCAACAGGCGGATGTTCCCCCTTCCACGTTGATTCGTTTTGCCAACGCCTTCGGCTTCAGCGGCTTTAACGAAATGAAACAGATGTTCAAGCAACATTTGATGGAAGAGACCGCCAACTATACCGAGCGCGCCCGTCTGTTCCGCCAGACTACCAGCGATGAGTCCAGCCCGCCGGAAACGCCGACGGAAATCCTCAATATGTTCACGATGGTGAACAACCAGGCCCTGCAGCAGCTGGCGATGCAGACCTCCAGCGATGATCTGGAGCGCGCGGTGGCCCTGCTGGGCGAAGCGGAAAATATCTACGTCATTGGCCTGCGCCGGTCGTTCAGCGTCGCCTCCTATCTGACCTATGCGCTGCGCCACCTCGATCGCAAAGCCTTTCTGATCGACGGCCTCGGCGGCATGTTCACCGAGCAGCTGAGTCTGGTCGGCCCGAAAGACGTGGTGGTGGCGGTGAGCTTCTCGCCGTACGCCCGGGAAGTGGTCGAGCTGGTAGAGCTGGGCGCGCAGCGCAAAGCGCGACAGATCGCGATTACCGACAGCCAGGTCAGCCCGCTGGCGGCCTTCAGCGATGTCTGCTTTGTGGTGCGTGAAGCGCAGGTGGATGGCTTCCGTTCGCAGGTTGCTTCCCTGTGTCTGGCCCAGACGCTGGCGGTTTCGCTGGCGCTGAACAGCAGTCAGGAGTCCGAGGCCAAGCAGAAGGCGTGAGATAAGCCGCCTGGCGTTAGTTGCCCGGCGGAGTCGTATAGGCTTACGGGAGGATCCCGTAGGCCGGATAAGGCATTTATGCCGCCATCCGGCACAGCCACGGGTACGGTGCCTGACTGCCCGGCGGCGCTGCGCTTGCCGGGCCTAAGGTATATGCGCCTG
>NZ_KV793012.1:663800-694268 GCF_001808325.1 Klebsiella sp. HMSC16C06 | reverse complement strand
CCCCGGCCCTCTCCCACAGGGAGAGGGAGAAACCGGCAGTTTCAGTCGCGCAAGTGGGTAAATCACCAACAGGTCGCACGAACCCCAGGCCGGGCAAGGCGTGAGCCACCGCCCGGCATAAAAGCCGCTCCGCACCCGCTGCCCGGCGGCGCTGCGCTTGCGCGGGCCTACGGTGAGAGGTAACTATATGATATACATTGTTATGTAGGCCGGGTCAGGCGTAGCCGCCACCCGGCACTGACAAGCGGCACCAGAGGCGCCCGGTGAAAGACGCCTGGTGAGAGATTAAATCTCGGTAATGGTCGTCGACTGCGGCAGACGCGACTTCGGCAGGGTGGCGTTGAAATCTTCCACGCTATGGTGGCCGACCGGGACCACCACCAGGCTGGTGTAGCCCTGGGCTTTCAGGTCAAATTCCTCATCGAGGATCGCAAAATCGACCCCTTCGATCGGCACGGCGTCGAGACCCATCGCCGCCACGCCCAGCAGGAAATTGCCGACGTTGAGATACACCTGCTTCGCCATCCACTGATCGTCATCTTTCAGCTCTTTGCGGTGCATATCGGCAAAGAACGTACGACCCTTGTGGTTAGCGGCTTTTGCGTCCGGGGTGGCGAAACGGCCATCGGCCTCTTCCTGATCCACCACGCGCTGCAGCCAGGCGTCGTCCATCGCGGTTTTCGCGCAGAACACCACCACGTGCGAGGCGTCGAGAATTTTGCGTTCGTTGAACACGTAGGTGCCGCTGGCGGCTTTGGCTACGCGAGCTTTCCCTTCATCGGTGCTGGCGACGATAAAGTGCCACGGCTGGGAGTTGGTGCTAGACGGGCTGTACTGCAGCAGCGTTTTCAGCTGTTCGGCTTCGCTGGCAGTCAGCTTTTTCGTGGCGTCAAAGGCCTTGGTGGAATAGCGCTTTAAAGCGACCGATACGATATCCATAACTCTTCCTCACAGTTTACAGCACCTTACCGGTGCGTTAAGGAGAGGAAGAGTACAGCGAAGATCGCCAAATGATAAGGGTGAAAAATGCGATAACACTTATCGCATTTGGCTGAAAATCAGCGCGGACGCAGGCGCTGCTGGGCCTTTTTACTCAGCTTGTTCACCACCTGATGCCACGAATCGTCAATCAGCTCGGCCAGCAGATCCTCGCTGATATCCTCTCCCGGCACCACCGTGATCCAGTGTTTCTTGTTCATATGGTAGCCCGGTTCGATACTGCGATAAATTTCCTGATTCAGCAGCGACTTCTGCGGCTCAGCCTTCAGGTTGACCAGCGCCCGGCCGCGAATGGTCATGGTGATCATAAAGATACGGCCATCGACCTTAAACACGTCGTACTCTGGCCCAAAAGGCCAGCAGTGCTCGGTAAACGGGTAGGTCAGGGCGATACGATGAGCGCAGGGATGCAGCATCTCGGGAGTCATTAGGCGTCCGCCTCATGCAGGGCGTTCCACATGGCTTCAAAGCCGAGGGCGATAATCTCCCGGGCGCGCTGCGGATCGTGGCTGGCGAATTCGATGGTGGTCTCCGCCAGCGACAGAAACAGGGCATCGCCAAAGGCGCGGTACGCCTCGCTGAGAAAAATCTCTTTCACCGACAGCTGGCACATTTCGTTGAGCTCCGGGAAGCTCTCTTTTACCTGGCGACGGGTTTCGTCGGTGATGCGCTCGCTAAGCGCCATCCGGCGGATCGCCTTGTGCTCCATCGGGTTGCGCACCCCCCAGTCGATATAGCTGTTCCAGATATTGCGCGCGTTCTCTTTCGGGCGCTTTTCGTGCGGATCCAGCCCGGCGATCATTGTGCGCACCAGGCGCAGCTTAATCGCGAGGTACAGCTCGTTGAGCAACTCATCCTTGGTGGCGAAATAGCGAAACAGCGTCCCCTCGGCCACCCCAGCGCTGCGGGCGATGGCCGACGTCGAGGCGGCGATGCCGGACTGGGCGAAAGCCGCGGTGGCAGCTTCCAGTAACGCTTGCTTTTTATCTTCACTCTTTGGACGAGCCACTACTTTTTTCCTCACGCAGGTTTAAACAAACCGCCGATCTTTGCACGTCTGACCAGGTCGCTGCAACGGCGGAACGCAAAAATTGAAAATCGTCTTGACGACTTTCATCACTTTCCTAATAATGAGTGCGTACTCACTCATAATCAAGTTATATCACAAAGCCTCCGGGATGGGGGCTTTTGTCTGGTCAGGATATGAACCGTGTCACTTTTAGCGTGGTCGCCATCATGTTACTCGCAGCAGCAACGACATTGCCGTTTGTCCTCAATGCCGGTTTTGGTAAGGCGCCGCAGGGGGCACAGCTTAGCCAGGTGGAAGCGTCTCCCCACTACCGGGACGGCCAGTTCCATAACCAATTGCCCACGCCAGGGTTCACCGGGCAGAAAAATATGCTGGCGGCGTGGTGGGATTTCCTGATGACCAAACGGGAAAACGCCCGTCCCGCTCAGCCGCTGCCGCTGGTGAAGACCGACCTGGCGACGCTGCCCCTGGGGCAGGATGTGATGGTCTGGCTCGGCCACTCCTCCTGGTACCTGCAGCTGGCAGGAAAACGTATCCTGATCGATCCGGTGTTCAGCGATTACGCGGCGCCGTTCTCCTTTATCAATAAAGCCTTTCCCGGCGACTATCCGTGGCGGGCGGAAGGGATGCCAGACATCGATCTGCTGATCATCTCCCACGATCACTACGACCATCTGGATTACGCCACCATCCGCGCCTTGCTGCCGAAAATTAAGCGGGTCATTACGCCGCTGGGCGTCGGGTCGCATCTGCGCTACTGGGGGATGGACGGGGCGCTGATTACCGAAGCGGACTGGCAGCAGGCGATCCCGGTCAGCGATGAATTCACCGTTCACGTTCTGCCGGCGCGGCACTTTTCCGGCCGTGGACTGAAGCGTAACCAGACGCTGTGGGCCAGTTTTCTGTTCGTCACCCCGCAGCAAAAAATTTATTACAGCGGCGACAGCGGCTATGGGCCGCACTTCAAAGCGATTGGTGATGAATTTGGTCCGGTTGATCTGGCGATCATGGAGAACGGGCAGTATGACCAGGACTGGAAATATATTCACATGATGCCGGATGAAACGGCTCAGGCTGCCGACGACCTGCGCGCCCGCGCGGTGCTGCCTGGGCATGCAGGACGGTTTGTTCTGGCGAAACACAGCTGGGATGAACCGTATCAACGGCTGGCGGCTGCCAGCGAAGGAAGGGCCTGGCGTCTGCTGACGCCTATGCAGGGCGAGCCGCTGTGGGTCGCCGATAAGACGCAATCATTTAACGCCTGGTGGCGCTAAGCGCCAGTGCAGTTTCAGAGGAGAGAGCATATGACGATTTCCGCTCAGGTGATTGACACTATCGTCGAGTGGATTGATGACAACCTGCATCAACCGCTGCGTATTGATGATATCGCTCGCCATGCCGGGTATTCGAAATGGCATCTGCAACGGCTGTTTTTACAGTACAAGGGAGAGAGCCTTGGGCGCTATATTCGTGAAAGGAAGCTGCTGCTGGCCGCCCGCGATCTGCGCGACACCGATCAGCGGGTCTACGATATCTGCCTGAAGTATGGCTTCGATTCGCAACAGACCTTTACCCGCGTCTTCACCCGGACCTTCAACCAGCCGCCGGGCGCCTACCGCAAAGAAAACCACAGCCGCGCCCACTGAGGCGCGCTCTCCTGGTTTACCGTTCGAGGGAGAACCAGCGACGCCACACCCAGCGCAGCACCAGAAATTCAAGGGTGCCCAGCGCTAAGAACCACAGACAAAACAACACCGTATAGAGCTGGTTGAGATCCATCATATGGAATGTCTCAACCAGCTTTTGCGCCAGCGTCAGGCCCAGCGAAGGCGCGGGCAACAGCAGACAGGAGAGCAGGGCCAGCAGTAAGATCCCGGCGGCGGAGAGAAGCGTTTCCAGCGGATGTTTCATGTCATGTTAATCATCAGTTAAAAAACATATTGTCCGGTAAAATAATGCTTAACGCAATATGCTTTGTTTTTTTACTCTCTATAACACGGCTACTTTAAATATTATTGCCTGCCTTTCGCTCTCATGTTAATTAATCTGAAATAATTTGTAATTAAGTTAATTGCAGCCGGATGTAAATTAATGTCATTATTATGCCAGCGCTTTTACAAAACTATAAGTGCTATATCCCACCAGCGTGGCAACAATGATGGCCAGCAGGATGTACAGCGCCAGACGGCGTCCGCGGTAGATTCCAAACATATTTAACCTCGTTTAGTTTTGGTTTATTAATATTCTGTAATATTTATCTTGTGAATTAACTTATCACACATTTTGTATTTTGCGAAAAATTTAGGCGGATATTGGATCACATTTTTACCGGCTTTTTAGCCACGTTTTACTTCATTGGCCAGGAATGATTTCAGGCTTTCCGATTCACGGAATTTATAAGGAAAATGTAATTTGACCAAGATGAATAACCCAAAGTTTACGACGCCCTCGGGCGACACCGCGCCACGGCAGGTCTGGCAGCAGACCGTTGACGCAGTGCTGGCGCAGACAAAAAGCCAGGCCGCTGGGTTAAATTCCGCAGACGCCGCCGAGCGCCTGAATACCTTTGGTCCGAATGCCCTGCCGGAAAAGAAGGGTAAACCGGGCTGGCTGCGCTTTCTCGCCCACTTTAACGACGTACTGATTTACGTGCTGCTGGCGGCTGCGGCGCTGACCGCCATTATGGGGCACTGGGTCGATACCCTGGTGATCCTCGGCGTGACGGTGATTAACGCCCTGATCGGTCATATCCAGGAGAGCAACGCCGAAAAATCCCTGCAGGGGATCCGCAACATGCTCTCCAGCGATGCCCGCGTCCAGCGTAACGGCAAACATGAGACTATCCCGACGCGCGACCTGGTTCCAGGGGACATCGTTATCCTGCGCGCCGGCGACCGCGTACCAGCGGATATGCGCCTGATTGAAACCCACAACCTGCGGGTGGAAGAGGCGATCCTCACCGGCGAGTCGACGGTGGTGGATAAAATCACCGACGCGCTGGAGGGCGACCTGCCGCTGGGCGACCGGGTGAACATGGTCTTCTCCGGCACCACCGTCAGCGCTGGCGGCGGCATCGGCGTGGTGACCGCCACCGGCGCGGAGACCGAACTCGGCCATATCAACCAGATGATGGCGGGCATTGAGAAGCACCGTACCCCGCTGCTGGTGCAGATGGATAAGCTCGGCAAAGCGATTTTTGTCATTATCCTCGCCATGATGGTGGCGCTGTTTATCTTTAGCCTCGCGCTGCGGGATATCCCGATGGGCGAGCTGCTGCTGTCGCTGATTAGCCTGGCGGTGGCCGCGGTACCGGAGGGGCTGCCGGCGATCATCTCGATTATTCTGTCGCTGGGCGTGCAGACGATGGCGCGCAAGCGGGCGATTATTCGTAAGCTGCCGACCGTGGAAACTCTCGGCGCCATGACCGTGGTCTGTTCGGATAAAACCGGCACTCTGACGATGAACGAAATGACCGTCAAAGCGATCATCACGGCAGACTGCTGCTACCGGGTGGAAGGCGACAGCTATGAGCCGCAGGGACGGATCTTCCTTGAGGGGAGCGACGAGCCCGTGCAGGTTCAGCCCGGCACCGTGCTGGAGACCTGGCTGCGCACCATCGACCTGTGTAACGACAGCCAGCTTACCCAGGATGAGCGCGGTCTGTGGGGGATCACCGGCGGGCCGACCGAAGGGGCGCTGAAGGTGCTGGCGGCGAAAGCGCAGCTCCCGGCGGTGGAGGCCCGTCTGGTGGCCAAGATCCCCTTTGACTCACAGTACAAATATATGTCGACCCTGCAGCACATCGATGGCGAGGCCCGGGTGCTGATCACCGGTGCGCCGGACGTTATCTTCGCCATGTGCCGCGAGCAGATGAGCCGCCACGGCGCGGTGCCGTTCGAGGCGCAGTACTGGGAAGAGGAGATGGCGCGCTTCGCCCGTCAGGGACTGCGCATGGTGGCGGCGGCCTGTAAGCCTGCCAGCCTTGATGCCACCACCCTCAACCATGAGGACCTGCAGGAGGGGCTGATTTTCCTCGGCATCGCCGGGATGATGGATCCCCCGCGTCCGGAAGCCATTGACGCCATCCATGCCTGCCAGACCGCCGGGATCCGCGTGAAGATGATCACTGGCGACCACCCGCAGACGGCGATGAGCATCGGCCAGATGCTGGGGATCACCAACAGCAGCCAGGCCATGACCGGCTACCAGCTGGAGCACATGGACGATGCGGCGCTTGCGAAGGCGGCGGTGGAGTACGACATCTTTGCCCGTACCAGCCCGGAGCATAAGCTGCGCCTGGTGAAAGCCCTGCAGGATAACGGCGAAGTGGTCGGCATGACCGGAGACGGCGTCAACGACGCGCCGGCGCTGCGCCAGGCCGACGTGGGTATCGCCATGGGTATCAAAGGTACCGAAGTCACCAAAGAGGCGGCTGACATGGTGTTGACCGATGATAACTTCGCGACCATCGCCAGCTCGGTAAAAGAGGGCCGTCGGGTCTATGACAACCTGAAGAAGACCATCCTCTTCATCATGCCGACCAACCTGGCGCAGGGGCTGCTGATCATCATCGCCCTGCTGGCGGGGAACATTATTCCGCTGACCCCGGTGCTGATCCTGTGGATGAACATGGCGACGTCGGCGACGCTCTCCTTCGGCCTGGCCTTTGAAGCCGCAGAGCGCAACGTGATGAACCGCCCGCCGCGTAAAACCGGCCAGCACGTGATGGATGGCTTCGCCGTGTGGCGAGTGGCTTTTGTCGGGTCTATGATTGCTATTGCCGCCTTTATCCTTGAGGCCTGGCTGGCGCCGCGCGGCCACAGTCCGGAGTTTATCCGCACCGTGCTGCTGCAGATGCTGGTGACGGCGCAGTGGGTCTACATGATCAACTGCCGCAGCAGCGACAGCTTCTCCCTGAGCATGGGTCTGCTGCGCAACAAAGGCATCTGGCTGGTGACCGGTGTCCTGCTGCTGATGCAGCTGGTCATTATCTATGTCCCGCTGATGCAGAGCATGTTTGGTACGGAAGCGCTGCCGCTGCGCTACTGGTTTATCACCCTGGTCATCGGCGTCGCCATGTTCCTGGTGGTGGAAGTTGAGAAGCGCCTGACGCGCCGGTTCCGCAAAACGGCTTGATTGATCTCGCGCGCCTCGCTGCAGGCGCGCGTTACTTTCGCAAGGATCCCCCTATGATTAAAACCTTCCGCTTTGCTCTGCTGGCCTGCGGTCTGGCCGGCGGCGCCCTGACGGCGACCGCCGCGCCGGCGGTGCCGGTCCGCGTCGCCACGGTTGAACTGGCGCCTCATGCTGAAGAACGCGCCATCCCCGGACGGGTCGAGGCGATCCGCGCCGTCGACATTCGCGCGCGCACCGAAGGGGTGATAGTTCAGCGCCACTTCCAGGATGGCCAGTATGTTACCGAGGGCGACCTGCTGTTTACCCTCGACGACGCGCAGCCCCGCGCGGCCCTGGCCCTGGCGCAGGCCGAGCTGAAAAGCGCCGAAGCCTCATTACGTCAGTCGCAGCAACTGCTCACTCGCTACGAGCGGCTCATTAACAACCACTCCATCAGCCGCAACGACGTCGACACGGCCCGGATGCAGCGCGACGTCGCCGCCGCCGCCGTGCAGCAGGCGAAAGCCCGCGTCGAGGCCCAGCAGATTGTGCTCAGCTACACCCGGATTGCGGCGCCGGTGACCGGTCGCGTGGGCCACAGCGCCTTTCACGTCGGGACGCTGATTAACCCATCCAGCGGCGTGCTGGTGGACATCGTGCAGCTGGATCCGGTGCGGGTGTCGTTCGCTCTCGACGAAGCCGCATTTTTCAGCAAATCCGGCCAGCATGCCGACATCCACGCCCTGAAGCAGGCGTGGCTGGCGCAGATTGACGTGGATGGCAAACGGCGCGATGGGGTGTTGACCTCCATCGATAACCGGATTGACGCCCGCACCGGCAGCGTGGCGGTGCGGGCGGAGTTCGCCAATCCGCAGCACCGTCTGCTGCCGGGCGGCAGCGTAACAATCCTGTTCCGTCCGCAGGAGCTGCAGTCACGGGTGATGATCCCGGCCGCCGCCGTGCAGCAGGATCCGCAGGGCTTTTTCAGCTGGGTGCTGAAGCCGGACCACACCGCCGGGCAGCGTCGTCTGACCCTCGCGGGGCAGCAGGGGCAGCAGTTTGCGGTTGAGAAAGGGCTGCAGGCGGGCGAGCAGGTGATCACCGACGGCGCGCAGCGTTTACGCGAAGGCGCTGCGGTACAGGTGCTGAACTAAGTAAGGAGAAGGGATGCTGACCTTTTTTATCCGTCGTCCGCGATTTGCCATGGTGATCGCGCTGCTGCTGACCTTTGTCGGCGCGGTGTCGCTGAAGCTGATCCCGGTGGAGCAGTACCCGGCGATCACCCCGCCAGTGGTGAACGTCAGCGCCAGCTGGCCGGGCGCCAGCGCGTCAGATGTGGCGGAAGCCATCGCCGCCCCGCTGGAGACCCAGCTCAACGGCGTCGATCATATGCTGTATATGGAGTCCACCAGCTCGGATGAGGGAACGTACCGCCTGAGCATTACCTTCGCGGCGGGCACCGATGCCGACCTGGCGGCGATCGACGTGCAAAACCGGGTGGCGCAGGCGCTGGCGCAGCTCCCGGCGGAGGTGCAGCAGAATGGCGTCCAGGTCCGCAAGCGCGCCAGCAACCTGCTGATGGGGGTGAGCCTCTACTCGCCGCTGGGCACGCTGTCACCGCTGTTTGTCAGTAACTACGCCAGCACCCAGGTGCGCGAGGCGCTGGCCCGCCTGCCCGGCGTCGGCGAGGTGCAGATGTTTGGCGCCCGGGATTACAGTATGCGCATCTGGCTGCGTCCGGACCGCATGAATGCGCTCAACATCACCACGGATGACGTTGCCCAGGCGCTGCGCGAGCAGAATGTGCAGGGCGCGGCGGGGCAGGTGGGCACCCCGCCAGTATTCAACGGCCAGCAGCAGACGCTGACCATCAACGGGCTGGGGCGTCTGAACGAGGCGGCCAGCTTTGGCGAGATTATCCTCCGCCGCGGCGCGCAGGGGCAGCTGGTTCGCCTCGCTGACGTGGCGACCATTGAGCTGGGTGCCCGCAGCTACAGCTCCGGCGCGCAGCTGAACGGTAAAGCGTCGGCCTATCTGGGGATCTACCCGACGCCCACCGCCAATGCCCTGCAGGTCGCCAGCGCAGTGCGTGCGGAGCTTAACCGCCTGCACACTCGCTTTCCGGCGGATCTCACCTGGGAGGTGAAGTTCGATACCACCCGCTTTGTGGCGGCGACGATCAAAGAGATCGGCGTCTCGCTGGCGCTGACCCTGCTGGCAGTGGTCGTGGTGGTGTCGCTGTTCCTGCAGAGCTGGCGAGCGACGCTGATCGTAGTGCTGGCGATCCCGGTGTCACTGATCGGCACCTTTGCGGTGCTCTATCTGCTGGGCTACAGCGCCAACACCCTCAGCCTGTTCGCGATCATTCTCGCCCTGACGATGGTGGTGGATGACGCCATTGTGGTGGTAGAGAATGTCGAAACCAAAATGGCGGAAGGGCTGGATCGCCTGCAGGCCACCGCCCAGGCGCTGCAGCAGATCGCCGGGCCGGTGATCGCCACGACCCTGGTGCTGCTGGCGGTATTTGTGCCGGTGGCGCTGCTCCCGGGGATCGTCGGCGAGCTGTACCGGCAGTTTGCCGTGACGCTCTCCACCGCGGTGGCCCTGTCGAGCCTGGTGGCGCTAACCCTGACACCGGCCCTCTGCGCACTGCTGCTGCGCCCGCGTCCCGCCCGGCCAGCGGCGGTGTGGCGGGCGTTTAACCGTCTTCTCGACGGTACCCGCGACGGCTATGGCCGGCTGGTGGGCTGGATGAACCGCCGTCCCTGGCTGGCGCTGGCGGCGACGGTGGCGGCAGGCGCGCTGGTGGCGTTCAGCTTCACCTCGATGCCGAAAGGCTTCCTGCCGCAGGAAGATCAGGGTTACCTGTTTGCCAGCGTGCAGCTGCCGGAGGCGGCGTCGCTGGAGCGTACCGAAGCGGTGATGGCCCAGGCGCGCAAGCTGCTGATGGCTAACCCGGCGGTGGAGGATGTGATTCAGGTGTCCGGCTTCAACATTCTCAACGGCACCAGCGCCTCTAACGGCGGGTTTATCTCGGTGATGCTCAAAGACTGGCATCAGCGGCCGCCGCTGGATGCGGTGATGGCGGATATCCAGCGCCAGCTGCTGTCGCTACCGGAGGCGACGATCATGACCTTCGCGCCGCCGACCCTGCCGGGCCTGGGGAATGCCTCGGGATTTGACCTGCGCATCCTGGCGCAGGCCGGTCAGTCGTCGGCGGAGCTGGAGCAGGTGACGCGGGAGATCCTCCAGCTGGCGAACCAGCATCCTCAACTGAGCCGGGTGTTTACCACCTGGAGCAGCAACGTGCCGCAGCTAACCCTGACGGTCGACCGCGACCGGGCGGCGCTGCTGGATGTGCCGGTGGCGCAGATTTTCAGCAGCCTGCAGACGGCGTTCGGCGGCACGCGCGCCGGCGATTTCAGCCGTAACAATCGTGTCTATCATGTGGTGATGCAAAATGAGATGCAGTGGCGCGAGCGGGCAGAGCAGATTAGCGAGCTGTACGTCCGCAGCCGCGACGGCGAGCGGGTGCGGCTGAGCAATCTGGTCACCATTACGCCGACGGTGGGGGCGCCGTTTATTCAGCAGTACAATCAGTTCCCGTCCGTTTCAGTGAGCGGTTCAGCGGCCGAGGGGGTCAGCAGCCGCACGGCGATGGCGGCCATGGAGCAGATTTTGCAGGCCCATCTGCCGCCGGGATATGACTACGCCTGGAGCGGGATCTCCTGGCAGGAGCAGCAGACCGGCAATCAGGCAGTGTGGATCGTGCTGGCGGCGGTGGCGATGGCGTGGCTGTTCCTGGTGGCGCAGTATGAGAGCTGGACGCTGCCGGCGAGCGTCATGCTCTCGGTGCTGTTCGCCATCGGCGGAGCGCTGCTCTGGCTGTGGACCGCGGGCTATGCCAACGATGTGTATGTTCAGATAGGGCTGGTGCTGCTGATTGCCCTGGCAGCGAAGAATGCGATTCTGATTGTTGAATTCGCCCGCAGCCGGCGCGAGGAGGGGCTGTCGATAGTTGACGCCGCGCGCGAGGGGGCCACCCGCCGCTTCCGCGCGGTGATGATGACCGCGGTGTCGTTTATTATCGGCATCATGCCGATGATGCTCGCCACCGGCGCCGGGGCGCAGAGCCGGCGGATCATCGGCACCACGGTATTCAGCGGTATGCTGGTGGCGACGATGATTGGCATCCTGTTTATCCCGTCGCTGTATGTGCTGTTTCAGCGTATGCGTGAGTGGGCGCATCGGCGGGGGTAAGCGTTGCGCCACAGCGTCTGCCTGTCGATTCCCCCTCCCTGTGGGAGAGGGTTAGGGTGAGGGGGAATTTTCCGTTCACGTTGCGTTTGGCAGAAAAGGGTAGTCCTTCGCTGGTGAACGGGTAAGGACGGCGGGCACGGCGCCGCTTTTGTGCCGGGCGCCCGCTACTTCCTCTCCACCGTTATCATGGTCACGAACGGATGATACTGCCACGGCACGCTGCCGCCTTTGCGGTACATCTTCGACAGGGTGCCGTCGAGATAGAGCATCTGCCGCACCCCAAGCTTTGACTGCGCATAGCAGGCAAAATCATAGAAGTTGGTCTCGCGATCGCTGAGCATAAACACCACCCGGCCCTGCTTATCGATACCCACCCCGTTACGCAGCTTGCGCGAACTGGCTGAGGGCTTCAGCCGCCAGTTGATGACGCCATTCTCAATCAGCATCGGGCCGGACTGCACCGCATAACGGATGGCGGGAGAGGGTTTGTACGCCGGCAGCGGCACGATTTTCGCCCGGCCGTTCGCCACCAGGAACACGCCGCCGGGGCGGATAAAGAAGTTCCCGCCGCCGGCGGAACGGTTTACCGGCGTCAGCCGTTTGCCGTCTTCGATATACAGCCCCAGCGGCGCGTAGGCTTTATCGTAAATGCCGCCGTTCATCGCCATCTGCACCCGGCCGTCGCCATCAATACCCGCCAGCAGCGAACGCAGGGAACCCCAGGCTTTGCCGTGCCGATCCTGCCAGTACATCGCAATGCGCTCTTTCTGCGCATCCACCCGATAGCTCTGCAGGGTCAGCGTCGGGTCGGTGAGGGTACAGGCGGCGCTGGCGACGGCGGCCAGGGGCAGCAGCGCCAGGGGGAGCAGGCAACGTAATAACATGGGCAGTCCTTTCTATGGTCTGCGCCGAGTATACCCGCCTCGCTGCCTTATGCCGCCCAAATCTCACAGTGTTTTTGCACCAGGCCGGAAAGCGAACCGCCGTTGGCGATAAAGTCGCGCATCTGCTGCGCTTCGCTGTGCGGCGATTTCGCCTGGCGGACCACCGCTTCCAGCGCCGCCGTCGCCTTCAACTGATGGGCGAAGGGAGCCAGCCGGTCGGCGAGCTGCAGGATCTCCTGGCGGATGCTGCGCTGCTCTCCGCTGCGCACGTCGGTGAGGGTCCCGTCCAGCCCATAGCGGCACGCCTGATAGCGGTTAAAGGGGTACAGCAGATAATCATCAGGCTGGTGCTTAAAAGGGCGCTCCGTCAACAGCCAGCAGGCCAGGGTCTGTATAAAGCCGGCGATATGGATCGCCTGGGCGAGGGTCAGGGGAGTGTCCATCACCCGCACCTCGACGGTCCCAAACTGCGGGCTGGGGCGAATATCCCAGTGCAGATCCTTCATGCTGTCGATCATGCTGGTGTAGCTCAGCTGGCGGAACAGGCGACGAAACCCCTGCCAGTCTGCCACCCACGGCATCGGACCGTTGTCGGGATAGGAGGAGAAGCGGTTCAGGCGTGAACAGGCGAAACGGCTGTCGGTACTGTCAAACCACGGCGAGGCGGCATTAAGGGCGATGAAGTGCGGTACAAAGCGCGACAGGCCGTGCAGCAGATAGAGGGCGTCGTCGCCGCTCTGGCAGCCGACGTGCACATGCTGGCCAAAGACCGTGGCCTGCTGCGCCAGATAGCCAAAATGCTCGACGGTTTTAACATAGCGCGGATTGTCGCTGATTTGCTGACGCTGCCAGGCATGAAAGGGGTGCGAACCGCCGCCGCAGATCTGCAGATGATGGCGCAGCGCCGCGCGCTGAACCGCCTGCTGGATGGCGCTGAGCTGGGTTTGGGCATGGCTGATGTCGCGGCACACCCCGGTGGCGATCTCCAGCATGCTCTCGGTGATGTCATGTTTGGCTTCTCCCACGGTCAACTGATGCTGGACGTCGGCAATCAGCGTCGAGGCATCCTGGCTGAGGTCGTAACCCGGCGGGTTCACCACCTGCAGCTCCAGTTCGATACCGAGGGTAAAAGGATCGGAGCGGTGAAAATCGGCTAAAGGCATAGTCTCTCCCGGTCGATGTGTTCCCTGAAGTATAGAAGGGATTGATCCCGACGGAGAATACGCGAATACGCGGCGGCGGCGGACGGGGGATGAATAAAAAGTGACGCAGAGTGATTATTTGAAATTTGCCATATAGCGGCTGGTGCAATTCTGCAACATATTTCCCGCTGGCGGTGCGGCGGAATAAGGCGCAATTATTTTCCCATAATTATCATGGTGATAATATAAGCCCTTCTTATTTTACCGGTCGGTTTTGGCCTATTATCGTCCGCGTAAGAGCTGGTACGCATTTTGCCTGTTAATTCGTGACACTTTATTTAACAGGGATCATGTGATGCACAAAAAGACGTTATTTTCGCGTGCCGGTCGTCTCGCCGTGGCGGTGAGCGGCGCACTGGCCCTGGCGGGCGCCGCCTTACCTGCCAACGCCTCCACGCTGCGGATCGCCATGACCGCCGCGGATATTCCGTTAACCCTTGGCCAGCCGGATCAAGGCTATGAGGGCAACCGCTTTACCGGCATCCCGCTGTACGACGCGCTGGTGGAGTGGGATCTGTCGCAAGGTGAAAAGCCCAGCGGTCTGGTGCCGGGGCTGGCGACCGAGTGGCACATCGATCCGCAGAACACCAGCCGCTGGATTTTCACCTTGCGTCCGGGCGTCAGGTTCCATGACGGGACGGAGGTGAACGCCGACGCCATCGTCTGGAACGTGGATAAGGTGCTGAATAAAGCAGCGCCGCAGTACGCCCCGGGGCAGATCGGCAACACCCTGTCGCGCATGCCGACCCTCACCGGCGCAGAGAAAATTGACGACCACACTGTGGCGCTGACCACCTCGGAACCAGACGCGCTGCTGCCGTACAACATCACCAACCTGTTTATCGTCTCGCCGACGGCGTGGCAGAAACAGTATGACGCGGTGCCGGCCAGCGCGGGAGATAGCGCCGCGCGCAGCAAACAGGCGTGGACCGCCTTCGCCGCCCACGCGGTGGGTAGCGGCCCGTTCAAACTGGAGAAGCTGGTGCCGCGTCAGCAGCTGATCCTCGATAAAAACCCCGACTACTGGAACAAAGATCGCATTCCCCGGGTGGATAAAGTGGTGCTGATCCCCTTGCCGGAGGCCAACGCCCGTACCGCGGCGCTGCTGTCGAAGCAGGTGGACTGGATTGAAGCCCCGGCGCCGGACGCCATCGATCAGATCAAGTCTCAGGGTTTTCACCTCTACGCCAATACCCAGCCGCACCTGTGGCCCTGGCAGTTCTCCTTTGAAAAAGGATCGCCGTGGCAGGACATCCGCGTGCGCAAAGCGGCCAACCTGTGTCTGAACCGTGCCGAGCTGAAGAGCTACCTCGGCGGCTACATGACCGAGGCCACCGGGGTCTACGAGGCTGACAGCCCGTGGCATGGCAAACCCACCTTCCAGATCAAATATGACCCGGACACCGCCCGCCAGCTAATGACCGAGGCCGGATACAGCGCCAGCAAACCGCTGCACGTCACGGTGGCCACCTCGGCCTCCGGCTCCGGGCAGATGCAGCCCTTGCCGATGAACGAGTATATCCAGCAGAGCCTGAAGAGCTGCTTCTTCAATGTGGATATCAAAGTGGTGGAATGGAACACCCTGTTTACCAACTGGCGCCTGGGCGCCCGGGACCCGTCGGCGAAAGGGATCGATGCGATCAACGTCAGCGCCGCGGTTAACGATCCGTACTTTGGCCTGATCCGCTTCTCGACCGCCAAAGCGTTTCCGCCGGTGGCGACCAACTGGGGTTACTTCTCCACTCCGGAGACGGAGAAGCTGGCCGCCGCCGTCAAGCACGCCTTTACCCCGGCGGAGATGAACAAAGCGGCCGGTGAGCTGCACGCCGCGCTGGTGGATCAGGTGCCATTCCTGTTTGTCGCCCACGACGTCGGGCCGCGTGCGATTTCCCCTGCGGTGACCGGGGTGGTGCAACCGCAGAGCTGGTTTATAGACCTCAGCCTGGTGAGCAAAAAAGAGTAATCGTGAAAGGGGCGACCGATGATCAATACGCTGCTATACCGCATTCTGCTGGCTATCCCCACCATGCTTGGGGTGGCGGTGATCTGTTTCATGCTGGTGCAGATCGCTCCGGGCGACCCGTTGGTGTCGGTGATGCCGCCGGACGCCTCGGAGGCGCTGCGTCAGACATTAATGCAGGCTTACGGCTTTGATAAGCCGCTGCCCCTGCAGTTTATCCACTGGCTGTGGCGGGCGCTGCATGGCGACCTTGGTATGTCGGTCGCCACCGGCCGCCCGGTGATAGACGAAGTGATGACCGCGGTGGCGTACTCCCTGCGCCTGGCGCTGCTGGCGACGGCGATCGGCTTCGTCCTCGGCAGCCTGTTCGGCTTTGTCGCCGGCTATTTTCGCAACAGCGTCATTGACCGTCTGGCCTCGGTGTTGTCGGTATTTGGCGTTAGCGTGCCGCACTACTGGCTGGGGATGCTGCTGGTGATCCTCTGCAGCGTTAAGTTCGCGCTGCTGCCGGCCACCGGCGGCGGGCCGATAGGCGAGGTGGGCTGGCAATGGGACTGGGCGCACCTGCAGTTCATGCTGCTGCCAGCCCTCACCTTGTCGGTGATCCCCACCGGGATTATCGCCCGCACCGTGCGCTCGCAGGTGGCCGATATCCTCAGCCAGGAGTTTATCGTTGGCCTGCGCGCTCGCGGGCTCAACGAGTCGCGCATCTTTGTCCACGTCATGAAAAATGCCGCGCCCACCGCGCTGGCGGTGATGGGGCTGCAGGTGGGCTATCTGATGGGCGGCTCGATCCTTGTGGAGACCGTTTTCTCCTGGCCGGGAACCGGATTGCTGCTCAATACCGCCATTTTTCAGCGCGACCTGCCCCTGCTGCAGGGCACCATCTGGGTGCTGGCGCTGTTTTTCGTGCTGCTCAACCTGCTGGTGGATATTCTGCAGACCACCCTCGACCCGCGTATTAAGAGGAGCTGACCATGGTGGATACGGCAACGACGAAAGCGGTCCCGGCCGCAGCGGCCCACGCTTCCCGGCAAGGTTACTGGCGCGGCGTGCTGCGCCGCTTACTGCGCGACCCCGGCGGGGTGGTGGTGGGCGTGGTGATCCTCCTGCTGCTGGCCCTGGCGCTGTTCGGTCCGTGGCTTATCGTCAAAGATCCTTATCAAACGTCGATGTTCCTGCGCCTGAAACCCATTGGCAGCGACGGCTTCCCGCTGGGCTCGGATGAGCTGGGACGCGACATGCTGTCGCGGCTGATCCTTGGCACCCGACTGTCGCTGTTTATGGGAATTGTCCCGGTGGTGTTCGCCTTTTTTATCGGCGGGGCCATCGGGATTATCGCCGGCTATACGGGCGGCAAAACCAATACCGTGATTATGCGCACCGTGGATGTGTTCTATGCCTTTCCCTCCGTCCTGCTGGCGATTGCGCTGTCGGGAGCGTTGGGGGCGGGCATCGGCAATGCGCTGCTGTCGCTGACCCTCGTGTTTGTCCCGCAGGTGGCGCGGATTGCCGAGAGCGTGACCGCCCAGGTGCGACATATGGACTATATCGACGCCGCCCGGGCCACTGGCGCCAGCGCGTTGACCATTATCCGCGTCCAGGTGTTGGGCAACGTGCTCGGGCCGATCTTCGTCTTCTCCACCGGGCTGATTTCGGTGTGCATGATCCTCGCCTCCGGCCTGTCGTTTCTCGGCCTCGGCGTGCGGCCGCCGGAGCCCGAGTGGGGGCTGATGCTCAATACGCTGCGCACGGCAATCTATACCCAGCCGTGGGTGGCCGCCCTGCCGGGCCTGATGATTTTTATCACCTCCATTTCGTTCAATATCCTCGCGGACCGCCTGCGTGCGGCAATGGCGATTAAGGAGTAAGCGATGCAACCCTTTATCAATATCGACCTTGGCGGGCCGGCGCAGCCGCTGCTGAAGGTCAATCACCTGCTGAAGTACTTTCGCGGCGGCAAAGGCCGGGAGGTGGTGCAGGCGGTGGACGATATCAGCTTCACGGTGATGAAAGGCGAAACCCTGGGGGTAGTCGGCGAGTCGGGCTGCGGCAAATCGACCACCGCCCGGCTGCTGATGCAGTTGCTCACCCAGGACAGCGGCGAACTGATCTTCGACGGACAGGGGGTCGGCTCGTCGCGTCTGCCGCTGAAAGCCTACCGTCGCCAGGTGCAGATGGTCTTTCAGGATAGCTATGCTTCGCTCAATCCGCGCATGACCATGGAGGAGAGCATCGCCTTCGGCCAGCGTGTCCACGGCGTCAGCGCCAGAGAGGCCAGCGAATATGCCCGCTATCTGCTGGCGCACGTTGGCCTTGAGCCGGCGCGCTTTGCCGACCGCTACCCGCATGCGCTCTCTGGCGGCCAGCGGCAGCGGGTGAATATCGCCCGCGCGCTGGCGATGAAGCCGCGGCTGGTGATCCTCGATGAGGCAGTGTCGGCGCTGGATAAATCGGTGGAAGCCCAGGTGCTGCAGCTGCTGCAGGAGCTGAAACGGACTCTTGAGCTGACCTACGTGTTCATCAGCCACGATCTGCACGTGGTTCGCTGGCTGTCGGATCGGATCCTCGTCATGTACCTTGGCGAAGTGGTGGAGATTGGCCCGGCGGAGCAGCTGTTTACCGCCTCCGCCCACCCCTATACCCGGGCGCTGTTAAGCTCGATGCCCTCCATGGACCCGGAAAACCGCACCCTGACCTCGCCGCTGAGCGGCGATCCCCCCAGCCCCATCGCGCCGCCGAGCGGCTGCCGTTTTCACACCCGCTGCCCGCATGCGAAGGCGGTCTGCGCCGAGGTGAAACCGCGGCTGGAGGCGGTCGGGGAGGGGCACCAGAGCGCCTGCCTGATGGCGCAGCCGGCCTCGCCCTGGCATCAAAGCATCCCCCTTAAGGAGGTCAGCCATGTCGGATAACGCCTTTGTCCATGTGCGCGACCTGCGGGTCGTCTTTCGCCGCGACGGACAGACCATCAACGCGGTCAATGGAGTCTCCTTTGACGTACAAAAGGGGGAGGTGATGGCGCTGATTGGCGAGTCGGGTTCCGGCAAGAGCGTGACCCTGCGGGCGCTGATGCGCCTGCACCCGCCAGGGAGCAGTGAGCTCTCCGGCACCCTGCAGGTGGGGGACGACGAGGTGCTGACGATGAGCGCCAGTCAGCTGCGGCGCTATCGCGGCGGACGCTGCGCGATGATTTTTCAGGAGCCGCTGCTGGCCTTCGATCCGGTCTACACCGTCGGGCAGCAGATTATTGAAGGGCTGCGCCGCCACGAAGGGCTGTCGCGCCAGGCGGCCCGGGACAGGGCGCTGGAGGCCCTGCGCCAGGTGCGCATTCCCAGCCCCGAGCGGCGGCTGGATGCTTACCCGCACGAGATGTCCGGCGGGATGCGCCAGCGGGCGATGATCGCCCTTGCGCTCTCCTGCAACCCGCAGCTGCTGCTGGCGGATGAGCCGACCACCGCCCTCGACGCCACGGTGCAAATCCAGATCCTGATCCTGCTGCGCGAGCAGCAAAAGCAGCGCGGGCTGTCGATCGTGTTTGTGACCCACGATATCGGCGCCGCGGTGGAGATCGCCGACCGGGTGGCGGTGATGTACGCCGGGCGGATCGTCGAGGAAGCGTCGATGAGCGAGATCCTGCGCCACCCGCGCCATCCTTATACCCAGGTGCTGCTGGGCAGTCGGCCGAAAGAGGGGCTTAAGAAAGGTGATGCCCTGCACTGCATTCCCGGCGCGCCGCCGGATCTGGCGCGCTTGCCGCCCGGCTGCGCTTTTGCCGAGCGCTGCCCGCACCGTCGCCCGGTCTGTGAGCAGAGTCTGCCGCCGACGGAATCCGTCGCGGAGCGCCACGCGGTGAGTTGCCACCGCTGGCGCGAGCTGGCGATTGACGCTAACGCCCAGGCCCTGGCCGTCTGATCGGCGGCAAAAAACCATACAGGATGAAGACCAGGCGTTGATAGCGCATTCCCACCGCCGGTTACGCTGGCGGCGACCTTGATGTCAGGAGACTACCATGAGCAGTGATGTACTTTTTACCCCCGCGACCGACACCACCGGCTGGCGCATCAATGGCGACCGCCTGTGGGCGTCGTTAATGGATCTCGCGCAGATCGGCGCCACGCCGAAGGGCGGCTGCCGCCGTCTGACCCTCACCGACCTCGACCGCCAGGGGCGGGACAAGGTAATAGGCTGGGCGCGGGAGGCCGGGATGAGCGTCACCATCGATAAAATCGGCAATGTGTTTATGCGCCGGGAAGGCCGCAACCCCGGCCTGCCGCCCATCGTCTCCGGCAGCCATATTGACACCCAGCCCACCGGCGGCAAATTTGACGGCAACTACGGCGTGCTGGCGGCACTGGAGGTGGTGCGCACGCTCAACGATCTGCAGATTGATACCGACGCGCCGATTGAGGTGGTGTTCTGGACCAACGAAGAGGGGTCGCGCTTTGTACCGGTGATGATGGGCTCCGGGGTCTTTGCCGGCGTCTTCCCGCTGGAAGAGACCTGGGCCGTCACGGATAAAGAGGGTGTCAGCGTCGGCGAGGCGCTGGCGCAGATCGGCTATATCGGCGAGCAGACCCCGGGGGAGCATCCCATCGGCGCCTATTTTGAGGCGCACATTGAGCAGGGGCCGATTCTCGAAGATGAAGCGAAAACCATCGGTATCGTGCAGGGCGTGCTGGGGATCCGCTGGTACGACTGCGTGGTCACCGGCCAGGCCTCGCACGCCGGACCCACGCCGATGCGCCTGCGTCAGGATGCCCTGCAGGTGGCGACCCGCATTATGCAGGAAGTGGTGGCCATTGCCGGGCGCAGCGAAGAGGGACGCGGCACCGTCGGCAGCGTGCAGGTGTGGCCCAACAGCCGCAACGTGGTGCCAGGGGCGGTCACCTTCTCCATTGATATGCGCAATCTCAGCGATGCGCTGGTGGACGAGATGGATCGCCAGCTGCGGGCGTTTATCGCGGAGGTTGAGCGGGAGAGCGGTCTGCAGGTGGCCCTGAAGCAGGTAAGCCACTATCCGGCGGCGCCGTTCGATGCTGAATGCCGGCAGGCCATTGCCGATGCCGCGCAGCGGCTGGGCTATCCGGCGCGGCCGATCGTCTCCGGCGCCGGGCATGACGCAGTGTATATGAGCTACCTGGCGCCCACCGGGATGATTTTTATCCCCTGCAAGGACGGGATCAGCCATAACGAAATTGAGTATGCCTCGCCGGAGCACGTCGCCGCCGGGGCCAACGTGCTGCTGCAGGTGATGCTTCAGTACGCGCGGCCGGTGTAGACGGTCGTCCTCCCCGGCGGCGCGTCCTCCAGCCGTTTATCATGCTGTCACCCGGGTAAGGCGGTTACACCGACGCGACCCGGGACGGCGGATGACGGGGCGGTCAATCACGGCTCCCGCTCCCTGCGCTAACCCGCTGGCGGCCAAATTTGCGCGAGCCCACCACGCACAGCACCACGCCCAGCGTAACCGCCAGCATCAAGGGGCTGACGGTTTCGTGCAACAGCGCCGCCGACAGGCCAAGCCCGAAGAACGGCTGCAATAGCTGGAGCTGGCCGACGGCGGCGATCCCGCCCGCGGCCAGCCCTTTGTACCAGAAGATGAAACCGATCAGCATGCTGAAGAGCGACACATAGCCGAGCGCCGCCCAGGAGGAGGCCGATATGGCATGCCAGGACGCGGGCTGAACCATCAGCGAGGCGGGGAGCATCAACGGCAGGGCTATCACCAGCGCCCAGCAGATCACCTGCCAGCCGCCGAGCTCCCGCGTCAGCTTTGCCCCTTCCGCATAGCCGAGGCCGCAGGCGATAACCGCCGCCAGCATCAGCAGATCGCCGCTGAGTGAGGCCGCCGCACTTTGCGTCAGGGCGAATCCCACCACCAGCAGGCTGCCCAGCAGCGAAAAGATCCAGAAAGCCCGCCGCGGGCGTTCGCCGCCGCGCAGTACGCCGAAGAGGGCGGTCATCAGCGGCAGCAGGCCAATAAACACAATCGAATGCGCCGAGGTGATGTGCTGCAGGGCCAGCGCCGTGAGCAGGGGAAAGCCGATCACCACCCCTGATGAGACGATGATCAAGGGCACAAGCTGCGCCAGGCGCGGGCGTTTCTGGCGAAAGCCGACCAGCAGCGCGACGGCAAGCAGCCCGGCGATGGAGGCGCGCAGAAAGGTCAATAAGAACGGATCCATATCCTGCACCGCCAGCCGCGTCGCGGGCAGCGACCCGCTAAAAATAATCACCCCCAGTAAACCATGAAGCCATCCGGACCAGGGACCGGGCACCGATTTATCCATTGTTGAATCTACCACGTTAACCTCGCGTTATCAGATGTGCTGTGCCCGCTTGAGCATCGTCTGCGGCGATGGTAATGTGCCCAATCTAATACAATCAAATTATTGTCATAGATACATTTCACGATGAAAGCCCGATATAAAGCCGTTGTCGACCGATATGCCCAGGCGATCCGCAGCGGGCAACTGCCCGCAGGCACCCGTCTGCCGACGCACCGTACCCTTGCCGCCGGGGAGCGCATCTCGCTGGCCACCGCCACGCGCGTCTACTGTGAACTGGAAGAGATGGGGTTGGTCAGCGGCGAAACCGGCCGCGGCACCTTCGTGCGCGACCTCTCGCTGCCGCCGGGGCACGGGGTCGATCAGCAGGTGGTGGCCGCCGATGTCGTGGATCTCAATTTCAACTACCCTTCGCTGCCGGAGCAGGGCGATGCGCTGCGCGAGGCGCTCAGGCAGCTGGCGATGGCGGGCGATATTGACTCGCATCTGCGCTATCAGCCTCATGCCGGGCGGCTCGCCGAGCGCGAAATTATCGCCCGCCATTTGACCTGCCAGCACTTTACGCCGGATGCGGAAAATGTCCTGATCGTCAACGGCGCACAGCACGGGCTGGCAGTGACCGTCATGGGGCTGTTACGTCCGGGGGATGTGGTGGCGGTGGATGCGCTGACCTATTCGGGCTTCAAGGTTCTGGCGGCGCTGTATCATCTGGAGCTGGCGGCGATCCCCTGTCGACCGGAGGGGCCGGACCTGCAGGCGCTTCATACGCTGTGCCAGCAGCGGCGGGTGCGGGCGGTGTATACCATGCCGACGCTGCACAATCCGCTGGGCTGGGTGCTCAACACCGGGCAGCGGCAGGCGCTGGCCGATCTTGCGCGCCAACACGATCTGCTGATTATTGAAGATGCCGCCTACGCCCGGCTGGTGAGCCGTCCGCCGCCGCCGGTGATCAGCTATGCGCCGGAAAGAACGGTGTATGTCACCGGTTTTTCAAAAAATATCGCCACCGGACTGCGCGTGGGGGTGGTGATCTCTCCGCCGCGCTATCGCCCGGAGATTGAGCGCGCCATCCGCGCCACGACGTGGAATACGCCGACGCTGATAAGTTCGCTGATCTGCGCCTGGATTGAAGATGGCACGGTGGCCCGCTTTGAAATGCAGAAACGACAGGATGCGCGACAGCGGCAGCAGGTGGCCCGCGAGGTGCTTTGTGGGCTTCCCGTCGTCAGTCATCCCGATTCGTACTTTGTCTGGCTGCCTCTGGGTGAAGAGAGCCGGGCCGATCGACTGGCGAATGCGCTGATGGAACGCCGTATTTCGGTGTCGACCGCCGAGCCGTTCTGCGTCTCCGCCACGATCCCGCAGGCGCTGCGCATTGCGCTCGGATCGGTGCCTTTCGACAGTCTGCGCCAGGCGCTGCTCAGCGTGCGCGACGCCGTTGAGTATGAACAATACCGCTAACCCATCTGCTCCAGCTGGCCGCGCAGGACCTCCACCCCCTGGGCGATGGCGTCAGGGTTAATGGCGTGGAATCCCATGCGAAAGTAGTTATCCGGCGGCGCGGCGCTGAGAAAATGGCGCGCCCCGGGCTCAATCAGCACGCCGGCGTGGGCGGCGCGCCAGGTGAGCTGCTGGGTGTTGATCTGCGCCGGGGTCTGCAGCCAGAAGGCGTTAGCATGTTCGCTCCCCGCCAGCGCGCGACACGACGGCAGATAGCGCTGCAGGGCGGCGTGCAGGCGCTCCCAGCGCTGGGCGGAGTCGTAGTGGTAGCGCCGCAGATGGGTTTCATAATGGCCCTGGGCAAGGAAGTGGGCCATCTGGTACTGAATGTTGGTCGGCGGATGGCGATAGACCAGCCGGCGCAGGGCGCGCGCCTCGTCGATCAGGTCCGGGTCGGCGACCATAAACCCCAACCGCAGTCCCGGTGACAGCGCTTTTGACAGGCTGCTGACATACACCACCCGGCCGCTGCGATCGCTGGCCTTCAGCGCCGGCAGCGGGTTGAGGGTAAAGTTACTCTCCGAGTCATAATCATCTTCAATAATGACTGCGTCATGGCGGGCGGCATGCTCCAGCAGCTGGCGACGCCGCGCACTGCTCATGGTCACCCCGGTGGGCACCTGATGGCCGGGGGTGACATAGTAGTAATCGCAGGGACGCTCATTAAGCACGATCCCCTCTTCATCCACCGGGTGCGGCACCACCTCGGCGTCGGCGAGCAGAAAGGTGTTGATGGCTTCGCGAAAGCAGGGGTTTTCGACGCCAATGCGGGTGGTGGAAGAGAGCAGCAGTCGGGTCAGCAGGTAGAGCGCATTTTGCGAGCCAAGGGTGATGAGAATTTCATCCGGCGCGGCGACAATGCCGCGCTTGGGCAGCACCCGGGTGCGGATCTGCTCGATCAGCATCGGCACATCCTGGTCAATATGGTCGATGACCCACGCCGGGTCGCGCACCCCGCCGTGCAGCCAGTTCGCCGCCGAGCGCCAGGTGGCCAGCGGGAACTGCCGGGTATCGGGCTGGCCGTAGATAAACGGGTAGCGGTAGTGCATCCAGCCCGCCGGTTTGAGGATCGACTCCTGCTGGCTGGGGGTCATCTGCAGCCGGTCGCCCCAGCGTGGTGCAGCGGCTTCGCGCTGCGGTGCACTCTCGACGGCGGCAGGCGAAGCTTCATGATAGTCGGGATGCAGGTAGTAACCGCTTCGTGGGCGGCTAATCAGGTAGCCCTCGTTGACCAGACTTTCAAACACCAGCGCGGTGGTGTTGCGCGAGACGCGAAGCTGGCTGGCCAACTGGCGACAGGAGGGCAGCGGGGTGTCGGCGGCGAAGATCCCGCTGAGAATGGCATTCACCAGCGTCTCTCGCACCTGTTCCTGCAAACCGCGGCCAGGCTGAAAATCAACGTGTAACAGGTGACGGATCATACGGGGCTCCTCTGGCAATAACGCATTGCGACCACCCGTTACACTCAGCAAATTCCATACCACCCTGCCGCCATCTGACACAGCGATGCGGCCCATCTGGCTCTATACGGAATCGAAAAACGCTCCCACATTAAAAACGTATTCAGCCGCCGTGGACCGGAACGTCCCCGGCCACTATTTTGCAGAAACCTTTTCGCGTTCTGGAATGAACCCGTCTGGCCAATCCATCAGGGGTGAAATAATGAAAAAATCATTGGCATCAATGTGTCTGAGCGCTGTATTAACGGTCGCTTTTTCTTATCACGCCGTCGCGGCGGATCTTCCGGAAATAGAAAAATCCGGCACCCTGAAAGTGGCGACGGAAGATGATTATGCGCCGTTTAACTTTATGAATAATGGCCAGGCCGATGGCTTTAACAAAGATATGCTTGAGGAATTACGTAAGTACGCCAAATTCCATGTCGACCAGAGCATATTACCGTGGACCGGATTATTAGCGGCCGTCTCCACCGGGCAATACGATATGGCCTTAACCGGGGCGGTTATTACCGATGAGCGGCTGAAGGTTTTTGATTTCACCCCACCGTGGGCCTCCGCGCAGCACTATTTCGTCAAACGCGCTGGCGATACTTCGTTAAATACGATTGCCGATCTCAGCGGCAAAAAAGTGGGGTTACAGGCCGGGAGCGCGCTGCTGGCGCGTTTGCCGGAGCTGAAGGCTATGCTGGAGAAGACCGGCGGCAAGCTGGGACCGGTGGTGGAGTATCCCTCCTATCCGGAAGCCTACGCCGACCTGGCGAATAAGCGACTGGATTACGTGATTAACGTGGTGATCTCGGTAAACGACCTGGCGAAAGCCAAACCGAAGGTCTTCGCCAAAGGGCTGGCCGTCTCCGGACCGGGGTATATGGCGTGGCCGATCCCGAAAAACTCGCCGCAGCTGCTGGCCTATATGACCAAGTTTATGAACCACATGAAGGAGACCGGCAAGCTCGCCGAGCTGCAGAAAAAATGGTTTGGCGAAACCTATGACAACCTGCCGACCGAGGCGATCACCAGCCCGGAACAGTTTCACAAACTCGCCGGACTGTAATATTCCGCGGCGGGCGACCGCCGCCTGTTGCTGAGAAGGAGGGCCTCATGGATGCAATTTCCTGGCAGTTATTAATCGAAGGCGCATGGACGACCCTCTGGATTTCGGCCATCGCTATCGCCTTCGGGGTGGTGGCGGGCCTGCTGATCGCCCTGGTACGGATGCTGCGCCTGCCGGTGATCGACCAGCTGCTGGTGGTCTATATCAGTCTGGCCCGCGCAACGCCGCTGGTGACGCTGGTGCTGTTTCTGTTCCTTTCCCTGCCGACGATGGGCATTAACCTCGACAAGAACGTGGCCGCCATTGTGGCGCTGACGCTTAACACCTCGGCGTTTAACGCTGAGATCTGGCGCAACGCCTTCCGCACCTTTCCGCGCGAACAGCGGGAGGCGGCGGAGTCGGTGGGAATGCGCCGCTGGACCTACTTCCGCTACATCATGCTGCCGCAGATGTGGATCGAGAGCCTGCCGGCGCTGGTCAATGAGATGTCCTTTTTGATCAAAGGTAGCCCGGCCATCGCCGTGATTGGCGTGGTGGATCTCACCCGGGTCACCAACCGTATCTCCTCGGTCACCTACGAGCCGCTGTCGCCGATCCTCGCCGCCGGCCTGCTGTATGTGGTGATCATCGGCTGTTTGTTGAAGCTGCAGGGTATCGCGGAACGTAAAGCCAGGCGTCTGGCGCGCTAGGAACGGGAGGCATTATGAATCAGTGGGGCGTTATCTGGTCGGTTCGCGATAGCTTTATTGCCGGGTTATTCGCGACCCTCGAACTGTTTATTACCGCCGCCCTGGCGGCGCTGATTATCGGTATTGCGCTGTGTTATTTTAGCGAATATCAAAAGAAAGTGATTAACCGGATTATTATTGGTTTCGTCAGCCTGATGCGTGCGATCCCTTTTTTGATCCTCGCTTATCTTCTGTATTACGGGCTGCCGCAGCTCGGTATTAGCATGGAGCCGTGGACCGCCGGTTTACTGGCCCTGATTATTTATCATGGCGCCTATTTTTTTGAAATATTGCGCAGCCAGCGGCGGGTATTTTCCGGCGGATATATTGAAGCGGCGATTGCTCAGGGCTTTTCGCGCTATGCCATTTTCCGGCGGATTATTTTACCCAATATCGTCTCTTCCGCCTTACCGCTGATCGGCAATCAGCTGATTATTTGCCTGAAGGACACCGCTTTCCTGAGCATTATTACCGTTCAGGAGATCACCGCCGCCGCCAACAGCGTCCAGGCGACCTATTTTATTCCGTTTAACGCCTTTATCGTCGCCATTGGGCTTTACTGGGCGATCAGCATTCTGCTGGAGCTGCTGATTAAGCGCCTGACCGCCTGGGGAGCCAAAAGAGGAATGAGCCATGCCTGAGTCTATTGCCGTAAGCGTCAAAAACGTCTCCAAACAGTTCGATAATGTGGAAGTCCTGCGGGATATTAACCTGACGGTGGAGAAGGGGACCGTGGTGAGTATTCTCGGCTCGTCCGGGTCGGGAAAATCCACACTGCTGCGCTGTATGAACTGGCTGGAACAGCCGGACCGCGGTGAAATTCATATCGGCGGTCAGCGACTGGGGATTGATGAACAGCGCGGCCGGGCGATGTCGCACCGCCAGCTGGCCAAAATTCGCGAGCGGGTGGGGATGGTCTTTCAGAGTTTTAACCTGTGGCCGCATCTGACCGTTCAGCAAAACGTCAGCGAGGCGCTGCTGCACGTTAAGGGCATGAAACGAGACGAGGCGAAGGCCATTGCCATGCAGCAGCTGGAGAAAGTGGGCATGGCGCACAAAGCCGATGTTTACCCGATCACTCTCTCCGGCGGGCAGAAGCAGCGGGTGGCGATCGCCCGTTCGCTGGCGATGTCGCCCGAAGTTATTCTCTTCGATGAACCGACGTCGGCGCTGGATCCGGAGCTGGTTAATGAGGTGTTGGGGGTAATGAAAGCCCTCGCCGCCGAGGGTTACACCATGGTGGTGGTGACGCACGAGATGGATTTTGCCCGCCAGGTGTCCAACGAGGTGGTGTTTCTGGAGAAGGGGCTGCTGATTGAGAAGGCGCCGCCGGAGAAGTTCTTCACTCAGCCTGACTCTGAACGCGTCAGGCAGTTTCTGCAAAGCAGCCGTTAGTCCGGCTTGCATCCCTTGCCGGCAGCGCCGGCAGGGGATGCGTCGGGTTTCGCTTAATCCCGATCGATGGCGAACGGCTGCCACGCCTGGCGCACCGGCATCACCTCCACGCGGTTAATGTTCATATGCGCCGGCAACGTGGCGATATAAAACATCTGCTCGGCGATATCGCGCGCGCTCAGTGGCGTGGTGCCGCGATAGAGCTTATCCGATGCCGCCTGGTCGCCTTTGGTACGCACCAGGGTAAATTCGGTCTCGGCAATCCCCGGCGCCAGATCGGTGACCCGCACGCCGGTGCCAAGCAGATCGCAGCGCAGGTTATAGCTGAACTGCTTCACAAACGCCTTGCTGGCGCCATACACATGGCTGCCGGGATAGGGCCACTGCCCGGCGATCGAGCCGATATTGATAATACTCGCCCCGGCGCCATGGCGGATCAGCGTCGGCAGCAGGGCGTGGGTCATCGTCACCAGACCGGTGACGTTGGTGTCGATCATCGTTTTCCAGTCCTCCAGCGCCACCTCCTGCGCCGGCAGTGGCGACAGCGCCAGCCCGGCGTTGTTGATCAGGGTGGTGACATCGGCGAAGGGGGCGGGGAGCGACGCCACGGCGGCAGCCACCGCCTCGCTGTCACGAACGTCAAGCTCAATAATATGCACCGGCACCTGGGCGGCGAGTCTGTCCTGCAAGGCCTTCAGTCGCGGATAGCGGCGCCCGGTCAGCACCAGCGACCAGCCCGCGTCGGCAAACACCTGCGCTGCCGCTTCGCCAAAACCCGAGGTCGCCCCGGTGATAAACACTACGTTGCTCGTTGCCATGTCATTCTCCTGTGCGGTTGTCCCTCCACTATAAAAACGCCGGACGGCAAGGCACAGGGCCAGACGGCGGATGCGGATGTGACACCGTGTCACATCGTTTTTCACGCACTGGCTCTATCCGTTTTGCGCTGCCGCGGCCAATGATGAAGCCAACCACAACGACATGAGAGAGGGCAGGGTATGAAGCTGGCAATTCACAACGAGGTCGCGGTAAGCAATGACGAAGTTCGGCAATTGGATCGCGCCTATGTGTTTCATTCATGGTCGATGCAGGGCAATCTCAACCCGCTGGTCATCGCCGGGGCGCAAGGCTGCGAGCTATGGGATTACGAGGGGAATACCTGGCTCGATTTCAGCAGCCAGCTGGTGAACGTCAACATTGGCTATCAGCACCCCCGGGTACTGGCGGCCATGAAGGCGCAGCTGGAGACCCTGGTCACCATCGCGCCCGCCACCGCCAACCTTGCCCGCGGCGAAGCGGCGAAGCGCATCGTCGACCTGGCGCCGGCGGGCTTCAGCAAGGTGTTCTTCACCAACGCCGGGGCAGATGCCAATGAGAACGCGATTCGTATGGCGCGGCTCTATACCGGGCGCGACAAAGTGCTGTCGGCCTATCGCTCCTACCATGGCAACACCGGCAGCGCGATCGCCGCCACCGGCGACTGGCGCCGGGTGCCGAATGAGTTCTCCCGCGGCCATGTGCACTTCTTCAACCCCTACCTTTACCGCAGCGAGTTCAACGCCGCGACCGAGGAAGAGGAGTGCCAGCGCGCGCTGGCGCATCTGCGGCGGATCATTGAATGCGAAGGGCCGACGGCCATCGCGGCGATCCTGCTGGAGTCCATCCCCGGCACCGCCGGGATCCTCGTGCCGCCGGCAGGCTATATGCAGGGTGTGCGCGCCCTGGCCGACGAGTTTGGCATCGTGCTGATCCTCGATGAGGTGATGGCCGGCTTTGGCCGTACCGGCAGCTGGTTCGCCTTCGAACAGGATGGCGTGGTGCCGGATCTGGTGACCTTTGCCAAAGGGGTTAACGCGGGCTACGTGCCGGCGGGCGGGGTGCTGATTAGCGAGCCGATTGCCCGCTATTTTGACGACCATTTTTTTGCCGGGGGGCTGACCTACTCCGGCCATCCGCTGGCGATGGCGGCGATTGTCGCCACCATCGACGCGATGAAAGAGGAGAAGGTGGTTGAGAACGCGGCCTATATCGGCAACGAGGTGCTGCGCCCCGGTCTCGAGGCGCTGGCGGAGAAGCACGCCATTATCGGCGAGGTGCGTGGTCGCGGCCTGTTCCAGGCGCTGGAGCTGGTGAGCAGCCGTGAACAAAAAACGCCGCTGACTGCCGCCGACATGGCCGCGATCAAAGGGGCCTTAACCGAGGCCGGGCTGTTGGCCTTTGTGGTGGAGAACCGCATTCACGTGGTGCCGCCGTGCACCATTACTGCTGAGCAGGTGGCGCAAGGGCTGGCGATTTTTGATGCGGTCTTTGCTCGCTTTGCCAGCCTGGCGAAGTAGGGGAGTGGCATCGGATAACATTATCCGGCAGTACGCTTGCCGGGCCTAAACGCCAGCCGGACGGTTCCCTCTCCCTCCGGGAGAGGGCCAGGGTGAGGGGAAGCACTGCAGTGTGGTTGTTTATGTTATCTGTGGCTTCAGCGTAGTTTGCGCTCCCGGTTAATCGTCTGCGTTATGTCACTCATGGCGCCGGGAGCGCACAGGGGGCGGCCAGTCGCCGCCCCCCCCCTGTACCCCCGGGCTCCGGCCAGCAAAATC
>NZ_KV793012.1:663410-663780 GCF_001808325.1 Klebsiella sp. HMSC16C06 | reverse complement strand
AGGGAGCGCACAGGGGGCGGCCAGTCGCCGCCGCTCCCTGTGCGCCCGGGCTCCGGCCAGCAACATCGCCACTGCGTGGTGCCTTCGACTTATCCCTGCAGGCTTCGGGTCGGGCCGAGGCAGCGTCCGTGCAAAACACGGCCCTCAGCCCGCATCCATGCGGGCTGCCCCGGCCTTCGGGAACGTCTCAGCGATGTTGAGGCCGCCAGCATCGGCAGTTTCAGCAACAATGGTGAATAAATTAACGGCAGGCCGCACGAATCCCAGGTCGGGTAAGCGAAGCGCCACCCGACAAAACAACGGCTGATTGGGCTATGGCGCCGGGCAGCGGGGACAGGGTGCGCTCTGTTGCCCTCACCCCGGCCCTCTC
>NZ_KV793012.1:617094-663390 GCF_001808325.1 Klebsiella sp. HMSC16C06 | reverse complement strand
AGGTCGGGTAAGCGAAGCGCCACCCGACAAAACAGCGGGCATCCGCTGGCCTCACCTCATCCGGTGTTCTCCGTTGACCAGCGCTTCGCGATCGAAAAAGCGCTGGATCACACCCTCCGCCATAAACGCCGCCCGATCGGACATATGGGCGATGACGTCGGCATCGTGGCTCACCAGCAGATAGGTCATGCCGTGCTCCTGTTTCAGGCGGTTAAGCAGATTGAGAATTTCCGCCTGCACTGACATATCCAGCGCCGAGGTCGGCTCATCCAGCAGCAGGATCTGCGGGCGCAGCAGCAGGGCGCGGGCAATGGCCACGCGCTGCCGTTGCCCGCCGGAGAGCTGGTGTGGATAGCGGCGCACGGCGTCGGCGGCCAGACCCACCTGCTCAAGGGCGGTGGTCACCCTCGGGGCAACGTCGCGGATGCCGTGGATCTGCAGCGGCTCCGCCAGGGTGCGCCACAGAGTATGGTTGGGATGCAGCGAGGCGTACGGATCCTGAAACACCATCTGCACGTTGCGCCGCAGCTCGCCCTGAAAGCGGGCGCCCGGCGCGATGCCCTGGCCCAGCAGTTCTACGCTGCCGCGCCATTCGCGCTGTAATCCGGCGAGCACGCGCAAAATCGTCGATTTACCGCAGCCGGAGGCGCCGATCAGGCTGAAGGTTTCCCCGGCGTCGACACAGAAACTGGCGGCAGAGACCGCCGTCTTCGCGCCGAAAGTTACCTGCAAATCCTGAAGATTAACGATCGCCATGGGCCGTCTCCGTAAAGTCCTGGGTTCTGTCGAGGGTCGGCAGCATCTGGCCGTAGGTGTGCGCATTTGGCCGGCAGGTCCACAGGGTGCGGGTATAAGGGTGCGTCGCGCTCGGTAGCGCCCGCGCCGGCATCTCATCGACCTGTCTCCCCCGGTACATTACCAGCACGCGATCGCAATGCGCGGCCACCAGCGGCAGATCGTGGCTGATCAGTAGCATGGCCATCTGCCGCTGCGCGCACTGCTCCACCAGCAGCTCGAGGATCTGGTTACGCAGACGGGCGTCGAGGGCTGAGGTCGGCTCGTCGGCAATCAGCACTTTCGGGTTATTAAGCAGCGCGAGGGCGATCATCACCCGCTGCCCCATCCCGCCGGAGAGCTCGCCGGGATAGCGGCTGAGGACCGGCAGATCCAGACCGACGGCGGCGATGGCGTCTTTTACCGCCTCGGCGCGCGCGCGGCGGCTGAGACGCTGATGCAGGGTTAACGCCTCTTCCAGCTGCGTCTGAATGGACTGCACAGGATTTAGCGCATAGCGCGGATCCTGCAGCACCATAGCGATATCGTTGCCGCGCAGCGCGCGCCAGCCGCGGGCGCTGAGGGTTAGCACATCGCGCCCCAGCACCTCCAGCCGTTCGGCGCTCACCACCCCGGGCTTGCGCACCAGGCCCATCAGCGCCCGGGCGGTCATCGATTTGCCGGAGCCGGATTCGCCCACCAGCGCCAGCCGCTCGTTGCCGAGGGTGAAGCTGACGTTGTCCACCACCCGGGCGGTGGGGTAGTCGACGGCGAGTCCCTGGACGGTCAGTCGGATGTCAGTCATGTTGCGGCTCCAGAATATCGCGCAGGCCATCGCCCAGCAGGTTAAACGCCAGGCTGGCGAGCAGGATCGCCGCGCCGGGGATGGCAGCGATCCACCACTGGTCGAAAATCACCTGCATCCCGTCGGCAATCATCGCTCCCCACTCCGCCATCGGCGGGCGGGCGCCCAGGCCGAGAAAGCCGAGCCCGGCGGCGGCGAGGATAATGCCCGCCAGATCGAGCGCCAGCCGGACAATCGCCGACGGCAGACACAGCGGCAGAATATGGCCGATCAGCAGCCGCCAGCCGCGAATGCCCAGCATCTCCGCCGCGGCGAGGTAATCGCTATGGCGCAGGCGCTGAATTTCGCTGCGCGCCTGACGGGCGTAGGCCGGCCAGGTGGTCAGGGCTAACGCCAGCGCGCCGTTGACCAGCCCCGGGCCGAGCATCGCCACGAACGCGAAGGCGAGGATCAGCCGCGGCATCGACATCACCACGTCGGTAAACCGCATCAGTATCCGCTCCAGCCACCCGCCATAGTAACCGGAGAGGATACCTACCAGCAGCCCGACGGGCAGGGTAATGGCGGTCACCAGCGCCACCAGACCCAGCGCCGGGCGGGTGCCGTAGAGCAGGCGCGACAGCAGGTCGCGGCCGTAGCTGTCGGTGCCGAGCCAGTGTCCCGCCCCCGGCCCCTGCAGGCGGGCGGCGGCATCCTGCCAGTTGGGATCGTGCGGCGCCAGCCACGGGGCGAACAGCGCCGTCAGTACCAGCAGGATCACCAGGGTCAGGCCACTGAAGGCGGCGGGTGAGCGGCGCAGACGGCGTAAAAACAGATAAGTCGGCATCAGCGCACCCTCGGATCGGTTAACCGCACCAGCAGGTCGGTCAGGTTATTGATCAGCACAAAACTCACGCCAATCAGCAGCGTGCCGCCCATGATCGCCGTGGTATCCCCGGCGAACAGCGCGGTGGTGAGGTAGCGGCCGATCCCCGGCCACGAGAAGACGGTTTCGGTGAGCACCGCCCCTTCGAGCATGGAGGTCCAGGCGAGAGCGGTCACCGTCAGCAGAGTGCCGCGGATATTGGGCAGGACGTGGCGCAGCAAAATCGTCATCTCTCCGGCCCCTTTGGCCCGCGCCAGCAGAATGTACTCTTTGTTCATCTCGCTCAGGCAGGCGGAGCGGGTCAGGCGGGTGATGCTCGCCAGCGAGTAATAGGCCAGCACCAGCACCGGCAGCGCCAGATGGCCGATGGCATTTTTAAACGCCGCGGTATCGCCGGAGAGCCAGGTGTCGATCAGCGCAAAACCGCTGCGCGGCTCGACGGTATACTGATAAATATCGTCGAGTCGACCCGGGCCCGGCGCCCACTGCAGCCGGGCGTAGAACAGGGCCAGCATCAGCAGGCCGAGCCAGAATATCGGCACCGAGTTGCCCAACAGGGTAAAGGTGCGCACCGCAAGATCCCACGGCGAACCGGCGTAACGCGCGCACAGCACCCCGGCGACGATGCCCAGTACCGCGCCGACGATCAGCGCCAGGGTCGCCAGCTCAAGGGTCGCCGGGAAGACCGCCAGCAGATCGTGGAGCACCGGCTGGCCGGTGGCGCTGGCGATGCCAAGATCGCCATGAGCCAGGTTGACCAGGTAGTGCCAGAACTGCACCGGCAGCGGCTGGTCGAGACCCAGCTGATGGCGAACCTGGTCATAGGTCGACTGGCTGGCATGGTCGCCGACGATCTGCAGTACGCGGTCGACGGGCGACAGCGCGGAGAGCGAGAAGGTGACCAGCAACAGCCCGAACAGCGTGAGCAGCAGCGTCAACAGCCCCTGCAGCAGGCGGGTAAGGTGAGTGGAAAACGATGGCATGGAAAATGGAAATTCCTGGTATATCAACATGATTCCCGGCGGCGCGACGCCCGCCGGGCCCGGGTGGCGAAACGGTCATCCGGGCAGGCGAGGACGCTGTGCCCGGTGACATAACCCGCTTACTTGGTGACGTTATCGTACCAGACCATATCGGCGTTTAGCCCCTGCTGATAGCCCTTCACGTTGTCGCGCACCACGATCTGGGTTTTCCCCTGGTCAATAAAGACGTATGGCGAATGCTGCAGCAGGGATTCCTGCATCGTTTTGTACAGGTCGAGGCGCTTCGCCGGGTCCGGCTCCGCCACCGCGGCGAGGGTGGCTTTATTCAGCTCAGGGATCTGCCAGCCGTTGAGCCCGGCCACGGTGCTGGATTTACCATCGTTCCAGGCAAAAGCGCTGGCGTTGGAATGCGCATCAAAGTAGTCCGGGATCCACAGGCGGATCGCCGCCTGATGCTGTTTCGCGCGTACCCGGGCATAGACCTGGCTGCCGGCGGCCGGCAGCAGATCCACTTTCACCCCGCCCTGGGCAAAGCTGGCCTGCAGCGACTGGGCGATGGTGATAAACGGCGGTTTGTTCTCCACGTCGAGGGTGAAGTGGGCATCCTTAATGCCCGCTTTATCGAGGATAGCCTTAGCTTTTTGCGGGTCGAAGGTGAACGGATTGGTCTCCAGCGCCCCCGGCAGGCCGGCCGGCAGGAAGCTTTGGTGAATAAAGTACTGGCCTTTCAGCAGGTTTTTGGTGATGCCCTCATAATCGACCAGCCAGCGCGCCGCCTCCCAGAAGGCCGGATTATTCAGCAGCGGGTTGGCGCTGTTGGCGGTATTAAACACCAGATAGTTCTGCTCGGCGGACGGGATGCTCAGCACCTTCACGCCGGGTTTATCCTGCAGGGCGGCAATCTGGTCAGCGCCGAGATCGCGGGCCACGTCGGCATCCCCCTGCTGGATCAGCAGGCGGCGGGAAGCCGGGTCGGGGACGTTTTTAATAATGATGCTCTTGATCTTCGGCGCGCCGGTGGGGGAGCTGGCGTTGGCTTCCAGCACGATGGCCTGATGCGGCTGGTAGACGCGCATTTTATAGGCCCCGCTGCCCGCCGAGTGCATCTTCAGCCAGTCGTTGCCGAAGTCATTATTTTTCGCGTTCGGCGCCACCTGTTTTTCATCAACGATGGAGGCGATAGGGGTGGAGAGAATATTCAGCGCCACCGCCGGGCTGACGTCGGCGGTCCAGTGCAGCGTCAGGGTATGGTCATCAATCTTTTTCAGCTGGCTGGCGATGTTGTCCGGCTGCCAGCCGAGCACGTTGAGAATAAACGCCGGCGATTTATTCAGCGTCACCGCACGGGTGTAAGAGAAAATCACATCTTCCGGGCGCAGCGGATTACCGGAGGCGAATTTAGCATCCGGCTTCAGTTTGATGGTCAGGGTTTTCGCCGCCGGATCGGCCTGCCAGCTTTCGGCGAGGATCGGTACGATTTTTTCAGGGTTGTTGCGGTCCGGCTGCACCAGACGCTGATAGAGGCTGGGGACCGTCTGAATGCTGGAGAGTTCGTTCGCTTCCGCCGGGTCGAGGCTGACGATATCGTCGAGACCCTGGGCGACCACCAGCGTGTTGGGCGGTGTAGCGGCATGCGCGGCGGCGGTGAGCGCCGTCAATACCAGTAAAGGCAACAGTTTTTTGGTCATGTGCAATCCCTGAAAAATGGTTGTTTTAATTTTTTATGCCTCGCTACGTTAGGCCGCTTGCCAAAAGGCGTAAAGTCAAAATAAGGATATCCTTATGCTAAAAACGCATATTCAAGAACGACAGGTTATTGCCGGCCGCGCAGAAGCGTCTTTCTCCGCTTCTGGCTTCTTGCTATAACAAATCGTCTATTGCAAGGAGGTGGGTGTGCCGGAAATCAATGAGTTTGGCCAGCAGGTGAACGACCTTGTTCCTGGCTGGCAGGGGGCGCAAGTCCTGCGGCGGACGGCGTTAAATGGCCGTTTTTGTCGACTGGAGCCGCTGGACGTTGACCGTCATGCGGCGGATCTGTTTGCCGCCTATGCGCTCGGCGACAACAGCGACTGGACGTGGCTGGCGTCTACGCGGCCGGAGAGCGTGGCGGCGACCGCCCACTGGATCGCGGGTAAGGTGAATGATGATGCTCTGGTGCCGTATGCGGTGGTTGACCTGCGTAGCGAGCAGGCGGTGGGCATCGTCAGCTATATGGCGATCGAGCGGGAAATGGGCACGGTTGAGATCGGCCATGTCACCTGGTCGCGACGGATGAAAAACACCCCGCTGGGTACCGAAGCGGTCTGGCTGTTGCTGAAGAACGGCTTTGACCACGGCTATCGTCGGCTGGAGTGGAAATGCGATTCGATGAATGTCGCCTCGCGCCGGGCCGCCGAGCGGCTGGGCTTTAGCTGGGAAGGACGTCTGCGGCAGAGGCTGGTGCGTAAAGGGCGGACGCGCGACAGCGATATGCTGTCCATCATCGACGGCGAGTGGCCTGCGCGCGATGCGGCGCTGCGGGCATGGCTGGCGGCGGAGAACTTTACTGCCGACGGGCAGCAGATCAAACGCCTTGAGGCATTTCGCTAACATCAACCTATGTGGTCAAACCCCGGAACGGCACCCCGGTCGCGCTGCGCTTACCGGGGCTACGTTACATTGCCTCAGGGTAGGCCGGGCAAGGCGTAGCCGCCGCCCGGCATTGACCCGTTAACGGCGAACCGGCGCGTCGCCAGCGACATAATACGCCGCGGTGCTGCGCGGCAGCGGCTGGCGGCCACGGATAGCGTCAGCCATCTTCTCGCCGATCATAATGGTGGTGGCGTTGAGGTTGCCGGTGATGATCTGCGGCATAATCGAGGCATCGACCACCCGCACGCCTTCCAGACCGTGGACGCGGCCCTCGCCATCGACCACCGCCATCTCGTCGTAACCCATCTTACAGGTCCCGCACGGGTGGAACGCGGTCTCGGCGTGGTTGCGCACAAACTCATCCAGCTCGGCATCGCTCTGGCATTCTGTTCCCGGACTGATTTCGCGGCCGCGATACTTATCCAGCGCCGGCTGGTTCATGATTTCGCGGGTAATGCGGATGGCGTCGCGGAACTCCTGCCAGTCCTGCTCATGGGACATATAGTTAAACAGGATCGCCGGATGGGCGTGCGGATCGCGCGACTTCAGGCGCACGTGGCCGCGGCTGGGCGAACGCATTGAACCGACGTGGCACTGGAAGCCGTGCTCTTTCACCGCGTTGGAGCCATTGTAGTTAATCGCCACCGGCAGGAAGTGGTATTGAATATTTGGCCAGGCAAATTCTGCGCGGCTGCGGATAAAACCGCCCGCTTCGAACTGGTTGCTGGCGCCAATGCCGGTGCCGCCGAACAGCCACTCGGCGCCAATCTTCGGCTGGTTCCACCACTGCAGCGCCGGGTAGAGCGACACCGGCTCTTTGCATTCATATTGCAGATACATCTCCAGATGGTCCTGCAGGTTCTCACCCACGCCGGGGAGATCGTGCACCACCGGGATATCGAACTGCCTGAGCAGCTCCGGGTTACCCACGCCGGAGCGCTGCAGAATCTGCGGCGAGGCAATCGCCCCGGCGCACAGCAGCACCTCTTTGTTGGCCGTCGCTTTTGACGGGATCGTGCTTTCTCCCTCCAGCCACTCGACGCCCACCGCGCGCTTGCCGGCAAAAATAATGTGATCGGTCAGCGCATGGGTGCGGATGGTCAGGTTCGGGCGCCCTCGCGCCTGGTCGAGATAGCCGCGGGCGGTACTGGCGCGACGGCCCTGCGGCGTCACGGTGCGGTCCATCGGGCCAAAGCCTTCCTGCTGGTAGCCGTTGAGATCGTCGGTACGCGGATAGCCCGCCTGCACCCCGGCTTCAACCATCGCCTCGAAGAGCGGATTATTGCCCGGCTTCGGTGTCGTCACGCTCACCGGGCCATCGCCGCCGTGGTAGTCGTTAGGCCCGATATCGCGGGTTTCCGCTTTCCGGTAGTAGGGCAGGCAGTCGAGATAGCTCCAGTGTTCCAGACCCGGCTCTTTGGCCCAGTTATCCAGATCCATCGCGTTACCGCGAATGTAGCACATGCCGTTGATCAGCGAGGAGCCGCCGAGCCCTTTGCCGCGTCCGCACTCCATGCGGCGATGGTTCATGTACGGCTCAGGTTCGGTTTCGTAGGCCCAGTTGTAGCGTTTGCCCTGCAGCGGGTAAGCCAGCGCGGCGGGCATCTGGGTGCGGAAATCGAACCGGTAGTCCGGGCCGCCGGCTTCCAGCAGCAGGACGGTGGTGTTTGGATTTTCAGTCAGTCGTGTTGCCAGAACGTTGCCGGCGGAGCCGGCACCAATAATGATGTAGTCAAATTGCAAAAAAACCTCCCGGTTAAAATATGGACTGGAATTTACCCATCTCAACCTGGATGGACTTCACCTGGGTGTAACTCTGCAGCGTCATGACGCCATTCTCGCGGCCAATGCCGGAGTGCTTATAGCCGCCAACCGGCATCTCCGCCGGGGATTCACCCCAGCTGTTGATCCAGCAGATGCCGGCTTCCAGCTGGTGGATAAGACGGTGGGCACGGTTGAGGTTGGGCGTCACCACGCCGGCGGCGAGGCCGTATTCGGTGGCGTTGGCGCGGCGAATGACCTCCGCTTCGTCGGTATAGCTGAGGATCGACATCACCGGGCCGAAGATCTCTTCGCGCACGATGGTCATCTCGTCGTTACAGTCGGTAAACACCGTCGGGGCGACCCACGCGCCGTTATCGAAACCGTCGCCTTTCAGCGCCTCGCCGCCGCACAGCAGGCGCGCGCCTTCGCGTTTGCCGCTCTCGATATAGCGCAGAACGTTGTCGCGATGGGGGAAGCTGACCAGCGGGCCGAAGTTGGTGTCATCGGCAAACAGATCGCCGGGGCGGATGCGGCCCACGCGTTCGAGGATCTTGTGCTCGAATTCCGCCTTCTGTTTCGCCGGGACAAACACCCGGGTGCCGTTGGTGCACACCTGACCGGAGCTGTAGAAGTTGGCCATCATGGCGATATCGGCGGCGAGGTCGAGGTCGGCATCGTCGGCGATAATCAGCGGCGATTTACCGCCCAGCTCCATGGTGACCTCTTTCAGCGACGATGCCGCGGAGTTGGCCATCACTTTTTTGCCGCTGGCGACGCCGCCGGTGAAGGAGATTTTGGCGATACCCGGATGTTCAGTCAGGTACTGGCCGGTCTCCGCGCCGATCCCTGGCAGGACGTTAAACACCCCGTCCGGCAGGCCCGCTTCGCTGTAAATTTCCGCCAGCTTGAGGGCGGTCAGCGGGGTGACTTCGCTCGGTTTGAAAATCATCGCATTGCCAGCGGCCAGCGCCGGCGCCGATTTCCACAGGGCGATCTGGATCGGATAGTTCCACGCGCCGATCCCGGCTACCACCCCCAGCGGTTCGCGACGGGTATAGACGAAGGAACTATCGCGCAGCGGGATCTGGCTACCTTCCAGCGCCGGGATCAGCCCCGCGTAATACTCCAGCACGTCGGCGCCGGTGACGATATCGACGGCGGCGGTTTCGCTGAGGGGTTTCCCGGTATCCAGCGTCTCCAGCCGCGCCAGCTCATCGTTGCGCTGGCGCAGAAGGTCGACGGCGCGACGCAGGATGCGCGAGCGTTCCATGGCGGTCATCGCCGCCCAGATTTTTTGCCCACGCTGCGCGCTTTCAACGGCGCGGTCGACATCCTCGCGTCCGGCAGCCTGAACGGTCGCCAGCACCTCGCCAGTGGCAGGGTTGATGGTCTCGAAGGTACGACCGCTGGTGGCCGATGTATAACCACCATTAATATAAAGCTGCTGTTCTGCCATTCGGGACATAACGCCTCCTCGGTTATGGGTTCGGTAAATGCTGACGAATAAAGTGGCTGGTCAGCGACTGCGCCAGCGTCTTATCCAGCGGTTTTCCGCTGAGCGCCGCCCGCAGCCACAGGCCGTCTATCAGCGCCGCCAGCCCGTAGCCGGCCTCCTGCGCCTGCTCGCGCGGCAGCTCGCGGCGGAATTCGTACACCAGGTTCGACAGCAGCCGACGGCTGCTGACCTGCTGTAACCGATAAAGCATCGGCTGGTGCATGCTGCTGGCCCAAAAGGCCAGCCAGGCCTTCATCGCCGCGCTGCTGATCTGCGTCTCATCAAAGTTGCCGCCGACAATCGCCTGCAGGCGCTGGCTGGCGCTGCCGTCCGGCAGGGCGTGCAGACGGTTGAGTACCGCGTCGCGCAGCTGGCTGGTGATGTCGCGCATGGTCGCTTCCAGCAGACCATTTTTGTCTTTGAAATAGTGACTGATGATCCCCGTCGATACGCCCGCCCGTCGGGCGATCTGCGCGATGGTCGCGTCGTGCATTCCGACCTCATTTATTGCGTCCAGCGTGGCGTCGATCAGTTGCCTGCGCCGGATTGGCTGCATCCCCAGTTTGGGCATTTTTGCCACTCCATTCATCAGCGTTGGTTAACTATTAAAGCGGTTTTTGATTGGACGTTCAATATAAAATGTGTCTTAATTGTTACGTTATTGAATTTTAATAGTTACAAAAACAGTGGGGATACTGGATGACAGATCTTTCGCAAAACAGAGAAAAGGACAAAATCAATCCGGTGGTTTTTTATACCTCGGCCGGACTGATTTTGTTGTTTTCCCTGATGACGATCTTTTTTCGCGATTTTTCTGCCGAGTGGATTGGGCGCACCCTCAACTGGGTGTCGAAAACCTTCGGCTGGTACTATCTGCTGGCGGCGACGCTGTATATCGTCTTTGTCGTCTGCATTGCCTGCTCGCGCTTCGGCTCGGTGAAGCTCGGCCCGGAGCAGTCCAAGCCCGAGTTCAGCTTGCTGAGCTGGGCGGCGATGCTGTTTGCCGCCGGGATCGGTATCGACCTGATGTTCTTCTCGGTCGCCGAGCCGGTGACGCAATATATGCAGCCGCCGGAAGGGGCGGGGCAGACCATCGAGGCGGCGCGCCAGGCGATGGTCTGGACGCTGTTTCACTATGGCTTAACCGGTTGGTCAATGTATGCCCTGATGGGCATGGCGCTGGGATACTTTAGCTATCGTTATAATTTGCCGCTCACCATCCGCTCGGCGCTGTACCCGATTTTTGGCAAACGGATCAATGGACCCATCGGCCACAGCGTCGATATTGCGGCGGTGATCGGCACCATCTTCGGCATCGCCACCACCCTCGGTATCGGCGTCGTGCAGCTCAACTACGGTCTGAGCGTGCTGTTCGATATTCCGGACTCGCTGGCGGCGAAAGCGGCGCTGATTGCGCTGTCGGTGATCATCGCCACCATCTCGGTCACCTCCGGGGTGGACAAGGGCATCCGCGTGCTCTCCGAGCTGAACGTCGCCCTCGCGCTGGGGCTGATCCTGTTCGTGCTGTTCATGGGCGATACCTCCTTCCTGCTCAATGCGTTAGTGCTGAACGTCGGCGACTACGTCAATCGCTTTATGGGGATGACGCTGAACAGCTTCGCCTTCGACCGGCCGGTGGAATGGATGAATAACTGGACGCTCTTTTTCTGGGCGTGGTGGGTGGCCTGGTCGCCGTTTGTGGGCCTGTTCCTGGCGCGCATTTCGCGCGGGCGCACCATCCGCCAGTTTGTGATGGGCACCCTGATTATTCCCTTCACCTTTACCCTGCTGTGGCTATCGGTGTTCGGCAACAGCGCGCTGTATGAGATTATTCACGGCGACGCGGCCTTTGCCGAGGAGGCGATGGTCCACCCGGAACGCGGATTCTACAGCCTGCTGGCGCAGTACCCGGCGTTTACCTTTAGCGCGTCGGTGGCGACCATTACCGGTCTGCTGTTCTACGTCACCTCCGCCGACTCCGGCGCGCTGGTGCTGGGGAACTTCACCTCGAAGCTGAAGGACATCAACAGCGACGCCCCGAACTGGCTGCGCATCTTCTGGTCGGTGGCCATCGGTCTGTTGACCCTCGGGATGCTGATGACCAACGGCATCTCGGCGCTGCAGAACACCACGGTGATCATGGGTCTGCCGTTCAGCTTTGTGATTTTCTTCGTGATGGCCGGACTGTATAAATCCCTGAAAGTGGAAGATTACCGCCGGGTCAGCGCCAGTCGCGACACCGCCCCGCGTCCGATGGGCCTCCAGGATCGTCTGAGCTGGAAGAAGCGCCTGTCGCGGCTGATGAATTACCCGGGCACGCGCTATACCAAACAGATGATGGAGACGGTGTGCTACCCGGCGATGGAGGAGGTAGCCCAGGAGCTGCGGCTGCGCGGCGCCGCGGTGGAACTGAAGAGCCTGCCGCCGGAAGAGGGCGAGAACCTGGGCCACCTCGATCTGCTGGTGCACATGGGCGACGAGCAGAACTTTATCTACAAGATCTGGCCGCAGCAGTACTCGGTGCCGGGCTTTACCTATCGGGCGCGCAGCGGGAAATCCACCTATTACCGGCTGGAGACCTTCCTGCTGGAGGGCAGTCAGGGTAACGACCTGATGGACTACAGCAAAGAGCAGGTGATCACCGATATTCTCGACCAGTACGAGCGGCACCTGAACTTTATCCATCTGCATCGGGAAGCGCCGGGGAACAGCGTGATGTTCCCGGATGGCTAATCAGGGGAGCCCCCGTCGGGGAAAGGCTGACGGGGGCGACGGGCGGTTACGGGTAGTTAAAGGCGTCCGGATGGTTGTCGAGGCTGCCGCTGAGGGCGGCAAACAGCACGGTTTTGCCATCGATGGACAGGGCATCGCTGACGTTAAGCCAGGTCAGCTTCTCCTGGTCGGTTTTTTCATCGACCACCGAGTACACGCCGGACATCTGTTTGCTTTTCTCCGACCAGATCACCGCGATACGTTCATGACCGCAGTCGTGGGGTTTGCAGGCGCTTAACACCTGCCAGGATTCGCTACCCAGCTTCACCGTCTGCGCCGGTGAACCGGTGCCGCCGGTGGTTACCCAGGCGGGTAGCTGATGGCCTTTGACCATCTGGTTAAACGACGCCCGGGTGGCGGCATCGTGGGCCAGACTGTTCAACGTGACATCGCCTTGCGCCATGACGCTGGCGGAGGCGGCTAAGGTGATGATAGCGGTAAGCGCTTTAAACATGTTTCCTCCTGGACTTATTCCGTCCTCATAACAAGCCTCTTTATAGTGAGCGTAGGGAATGATTAATGCAAACTCTGACATATTTTCTGTGAATGATTAGAAGCGGTGCGCGCATGGACGTTACGCTAAGCGATATGCCATGATGCGGATAGATTTATTTTCCAAATATATGCCCTTGTGATAAAGCAGTCAGCGAAATGGCATAGTTATTCAGGCGATAAAGCATGGCGTATGTGAATCATCTACTGACGTTTATTGAGAGTAATCCGGCGCTGGCGGTGGGGTTTAATCTTATTCTGCTGCTGGTCTCCGGCATATTTGCCCATCTTTTATGCAAGTTCTTGCTGATTAAAGTGGTGCGTAAGGTCTTCTTTAGTAGCCACAAACAGGATGTGCCGCTGGAGAAGGATCGACGCATCGCCGAAAAACTGTCCAATTTCATTCCGGTTATTATCGTCTATTACGTCCTGCAGTTTATGCCGGCGATGCCGGCATCACTGGTGACGGCGATTAATACCATCTGCGGGATCTTGTTTTTTATTTTTATGTCGGTGTTTTTCAACGAGATGCTGGATATTGTCAACAGCTCTTATCTGCGAAAGACCAAACGTAAAAATCATTCCATTAAGGGCTATATCCAGATAGGCAAAATCTTAGTTCACATCCTGGCGGCGATTATGATCCTCGCCGTGATGTCGAACAAATCGCCGATCATTATTATCTCCAGTCTGGGGGCCGTGGCGGCGGTGCTGATGATCGTGTTCCAGCATACCCTGCTGTCGCTGGTGGCGAACGTTCAGTTGTCGTCTAACGACGTTCTCCAGCTGGGGGACTGGATTGAAATGCCTGACAAGAACCTCAGCGGTGAAGTGACGGATATCGCGCTGCACACCATTACCATCCGCAACTGGGACAATACCATCTCCCGCATCCCGACGAAGAATTTCCTCACCGAGACCTATACCAACTGGCAGGCGATGTTCTCCTCCGGGGCGCGGCGGATCATGCGCAGTATCGCCATCGATCAGCACTCGGTGCGTTTTCTCGACCAGGAGATGCTCTCCTCGATGCTAACCATCCGCGGGGTGAGTGAGCCTTTGGGCACGCTGCTTGACGGCCGGGATCCCGGCGGCGTGGCCGACCGCTGGTTTGTCGATAACGGGCTGACCAACCTGACCCTGTTTCGCCACTATCTGATGCACTATCTCGCCGAGCGACCGGATATTATTAAGGAGATGTACATTGTGGCGAGAACGCTGAAACCGTCGCCGTCGGGCATCCCGCTGGAGATTTACTGCTTCACCTCCTCGACGCTGTGGAAAGACTACGAAAACACCCAGTCGGCGATATTTGAGTACATTACCGCGGTGGCCGGACAGTTTTCCCTGCGACTTTATCAGTATCCCGCCGGGCACGATTTCTGGCGTCTCTCCCAGGAGCACGCCGCCCGGACGGGCCTGCCGCCGTCGGCCGAAGGCTAAGCGCTGATTTGCTGGCGCCAGAGGGCGATCTCCTCCCCCAGCCAGGCGATGAACCGGGCGACTTCCGGCCGGTTCTCCGCCTGCGGGGAGACGGTTAGCCAGTAGTGCCAGGGGTAGGGGACGGTGACGGCGGTGAGCTGCACCAGCTCGCCGCGGGCTATCGCCCCCGCCACCAGCGAGCGCCGCTCCAGCGCTACGCCGGCCCCCAGGCGGACCGCCTCCAGCACCAGATTGGAGTCGTTCAGACGCAGGCCCGCGGGGACGATCGGCTTTTCCAGTCCCGCCTGGCTGCACCAGGCATGCCAGGACTCCATGGAAAAAATAATATCGCTGGCGGCGATCGCCTGCGGGGTGGTCGGCAGGTCGCCGCTGCGATAGTGCGGCGCGGCCACCACCAGTTGTTCATCGGCAAACAGATGCCGGCTTTCCATCCCCTCCCAGTCGCCTTGCCCCATGCGAATGGCCAGATCAATACCCTCCTGTTGCAGGTTAACCACCGCCAGGCTGGTCAGCAGGCGCACCGCGATCTGCGGATGCCGCGCCTGAAAGCGCGCCAGCCGCGGCAGCAGCCAGTGGCAGCCAAAGGAGGGGAGCGTCGCCAGGGTCACTTCCAGGGTGCGGGGTTTGATCTGCACCATGCGCGTGGCGTCGGCGATGTGCTGTAACGCCTCGCGGATTTGCAGGGCATAGAGCCGTCCTTCTTCCGTGATGCGCACCCCGCGGCCGTGGCGGATAAAGAGCGTGACGCCGACCAGCGCTTCCAGCTGTTTGATGTGCTGGCTGACCGCCGAATGGGTCACGCTCAACTCGTGGGCGGCCTGCGTCACGCTGCCGAGGCGCGCCACCGCCTCAAAGCTGCGCAGGCTGGCGACAGGGGGAAAATCTGCCATGGTGGTTTCTCTGTCAGTGAGTCGATACGTTAACGTTACTACCGGGTTAGCGGTTTTTAAAGCCGCTGCAAACAGGCTGAAAAGGAGCCAAATGCTGCCTCAGTCGGTATAGCACAAGGGGAACTGGAGGGCTACCGCGAATCGCCAATCTGTTAGTTTGACTAACCATTGCGGTAAGTATCCCGTGATATTCGCGGCCTCGGTTTTCCAGTAAGGTAAAGCCGCAACCCCTTTATCGCAGGCAGGAGTGACGATGAAACTCATTGGTATGATGGATTCACCTTATGTAAGACGCGTGGCGGTTTCTCTGGCGCTCTATGGCGTGGAATTCGAGAGCCTGCCGCTCTCGGTCTTTAGCGGCTTTGACGAATTTTCCCGCATTAATCCGGTGGTCAAGGCGCCGACGGTGGTGCTCGATGACGGGACGCAGCTGATGGACTCCACGCTGATCCTCCATTATTTCGAAACGACCAATCCGACCGGGCGCCGGCTGCTTCCCGCGCAGCCTGACGCGCTGGCCCGCGATCTGCACCTGCTGGGGGTGATCCTCGCCGCCAGTGAAAAAGCGGTCCAGCATGTTTATGAGCACCGTCTGCGGCCGGAAGAGAAGCAGCATCAGCCGTGGATAGCCCGGGTGACCGGCCAACTGCTCGCCGCCTGTCGGGAATGGGACGCCCGGCTGGCAGACCGCGCCGCCGCCGCGCAGCCGGATCAGGTGCTGGTCACCAGCACGGTGGTCTGGTCCTTTATCCAGTTGATGATCCCGGCGGTGGTGTCGGCAGCGGCGTTTCCTCATATCCGCGCGCTGGCGGAGAAGGGGGAGGCGCTGCCGGCGTTTCAACAGTATCCGCTGGCTTAACGGCGGGGATGGAGAGGGGCGCCGCAGCGTGGCGCCCTGAAGCAGGAGAGGATCACCAGCAGACAAACCCGCCGTCGACCACCAGGTCTACGCCGGTGCAGAACGAGGCGGCGTCGCTGGCGAGGAACAGCGCCGGGCCGGCGATCTCTTCCACCTTCGCCATCCGCTGCATCGGCGTCTGGCTTTCAAACTCGCGGGTCTGGTGCACCATCTCCGGACGGGTATTCATCGGCGTGGCGGTATATCCCGGGCTGATGGAATTGACGCGGATCCCTTTGCCCACCCACTCCATCGCCAGGCTTTTCGACAGATGGATCACGCCGGCTTTGGAGCAGTTGTAATGTGCCTGGTCGAGGCCGCGGTTAACGATAATCCCCGACATCGAGGCGATATTGATAATCGACCCGCCGCCGGACTCCAGCATCAGTTCCGCTTCCGCTTTGCAGGAGTTCCATACGCCGGTGAGATTAATATCGATCACCCGCTGCCATTGCTCGCTCTCCATCTCCAGCGCCGGATTGGCGTTGGCGATCCCGGCGGCGTTGACGGCGATGTCGAGGCGGCCAAAGCGGTTTTTGGCCAGCGCGACGGCGGCGCGCAGGTCGGCAATCTGGCGGACATCGCCGGTATAAGAACAAGCCTGACCGCCGATGGATTCAATATGGCTGACCGTTTCCGCCAGCCCGCCGTCGTCGCGAAGATCAAAACAGACTACCCGCGCACCCGCGCTGGCGAGGCTGCAGGCGATGGTCTGGCCGATACCGCTGCCGGCGCCGGTGACGAAGGCGACGCGCCCCTGCAGGTTAAACAGCTGCTGTGCAAAATCTTTACCGATCATAATGTTTACTCTCTTCAATATAGTGTCGAACGTCGGGAGCCCTGTTTCCCGAATGGCGGCGCGTAGCGCCTTATCCGGGCAACCTTTCGGCGGTGTTACGTAGCCCCGGTAAGCGAAGCGCCACCGGGGGGCCGTCCCGGCGTGGTGGCGCCAATGCGGGACGCCTTATTCGGGCGATGGGGCCCGCTAACCCGCGGGGGATTACGACATAATCAAACCGCCATCGATATTGATGGTCTGCCCGGTGAGATAGCGCGCGTCGTCGGAGGCGAGGAAGGCCACCAGCCCGGCCACGTCTTCCGGTTTACCGGCGCGTTTCATCGGAATGCCCTCGACCCACTCGGCCATCAGTTCGCCCTTGCCGTAGCGCTTCTGCTCGGTGCTGAGAATTTCGCCCCACACGCGATCGTTGTAATCCCACATTTCGCTTTCAATAATGCCCGGGCAGAAGGCGTTGACGGTGATATTCCACGGCGCCAGCTCGTGAGCCAGGCTTTGGGTAATGCCGATCACGCCCATTTTGCTGGCGGCATAATGCGGCGTGTAGATAAAGCCCTGTCGCCCCTGGCCGGAAGAGGTATTGATCAGGCTGCCGTGATTCTGTTTCACCATATATTTGGCCGCCTCGCGGCAGCACAGCCACACGCCGGTGGTGTTGACCGCCAGCACTTTTTCGAAATCGGCTTTTGGCATCCGGTCGTAGTAATCGATGGTGATCACCCCGGCGTTCTGAATGGAGACGTCAATGGTGCCGAAGCGCGCGGCGGCCTGCTCATATAGCCCCTGAACCTGGGCTTCATCGGTGACATCGACCTGCAGCGATAAAATATCCGCCTGATAGCGCTGACGCAGGGTTTCGGCGGTCTCGTGAACGCGCTCGGCGTTGGAGACCATCACCAGATTCGCGCCGTCGCGGGCAAAGCGCTCCGCAATACCTGCGCCGATGCCGCGGCAGGCGCCGGTGATCACCACCGTTTTGTTCTGGAAATCTCGTTGCATATTTTTTCCCTTTCGCTGAGCCGGGCACCAGGCCCGGCGGAAGATGTGAATCGTTGCCGGTTAGCTGGAGGTGGCGCCGTTGGGGGGGATGGCGGCCAGTTTCTCCTCGTGGCGGCGCATCAGGATGACCTTGCTCTGCAGCTTCTGCTGGAACTGGTCGACGACCACAGCGGTGACGATCACCACGCCTTTAATCACCATCTGCCAGAAGTCGCTAACGCCCATCATCACCATGCCGTCGGCAAGGAAGACGATGACGAAGGCGCCGATAATGGACCCGGTTACCCGGCCGCGGCCGCCGGCCAGCGCAGTGCCGCCGAGCACGGTGGCGCCGATGGCGTCCATCTCAAACATGTTGCCGGTCATCGGGTGCGCGGTTTGCAGCTGTGATGCGACGATCAGGCCGACAAACGCCGCGCACAGGCCGGAGAAGGCATAGACGAATATTTTCGCTTTCACGATCGGCACGCCGGCGAGGCGGGCGGCAGACTCATTGCCGCCGATGGCGTAGATGTAGCGGCCAAGCGGCGTTTTGGTGGTCAGCCAGTAGCCCAGCACGAGGAAGCCGATCATCAGCCAGATCGGCAGATAGACGCCGAGCAGGGTGCCGGAGCCGAGGGTGGCGAAACCGGTGTTGCCCAGCGCTTCCATGCCGTTGAGATTCGGGTAGGTGCTCCCGTCGTTAAACAGCAGCGCGGAGCCGCGGGCGACGTACATCATGCCTAAGGTGCAGATAAACGGCGCCACGCCGAAGCGGGTGATCACCGCGCCGTTGACCAGACCGACCAGCACACCGAAGATCGCCACGCAGAGGATCACCTCCGGGACATTAAAGAAGAGGATATCGCCGTTCCACAGCGGCAGGCCGTTGGTCAGCAGCGCACCCGCCACCATGCCGCAGATCCCCGCCACCGCGCCGACGGACAAATCAATGCCGCCGGTGAGAATGACCAGCGTCATGCCGATGGCCAGCAGGCCGGTGATCGCCACGTGCTGGGTCATGATCAGCAGGTTAGAGGCGGTCAGGAAGTTGGGTACCATCACGCTGAAGAACGCGATCACCAGCAGGAGGGCGATAAAGGTGCGGGCCTTCAGCAGGTACATATAAATCATATATTTCTGGTTCATGATGGATTCCAGCCTGATTAATCTTGAGGTGTTGAAGCCGCGATTAACTGTTCGCGGGTCACCGCGTGACGCGGTAGATCGGCGGTAATGCGGCCATCGGCCATCACCAGGATGCGGTCGGCAAGGGCCATCACCTCATCCAGTTCCGAAGATGAGAACATCACCGCCAGCCCCTGCTGAGCCATTTTGCCGATCAGGTGATAGACGTCGGTTTTCGCGCCGACGTCGATGCCGCGCGTCGGTTCGTCGAGGAACACCACCTGCGGCTGGGTCATCAGCGCTTTACCCAGCACCACTTTTTGTTGATTGCCGCCGCTCAGCGAGGTGATGGGCAATGTGGCGTCGCTGACCTTGATCGCCAGCTGCTGGATCATCTCTTTCACGCAGGACTCTTCTTTCTGCAGATTCAACCAGCGCCAGGCGCGGCGGAACCCCTGCAGGCTGAAATCAGAGAGCGTCATGTTGGCCTGAATCGACATCATCTGCACCACGCCTTCGCCCTGACGGTCCTCCGGCACCAGCGCCAGCCCCTTTTTCAGGCGCTGTTGAAAGCGAGATTTGCCGATGCTTTCGCCGTTAAGATGCACCTCGCCGCGCTGGCAGGGCATCAAGCCCACCAGACCTTTAAACAGCTCGGTGCGTCCGGCGCCCAGCAGGCCGTAAATACCGATCACTTCGCCTTTGCTGAGGGTGAAGGTGACGTCATTGAGCTTGTAGCCGCCGCTCGGATGCAGCGCGGTCAGCCCCTTGACGTCAAGCACTGCGTCGCCTTTCGGCGCCGGTTGATAATCAAAGTGTTTTTTCTTATCACCGACCATCTGCTCGATGATCCACGGTACGCTGGCGTCGCTGACGTGACGCTCGCTGATAAAACGGCCGTCGCGGAAAATGGTGATGTTGTCGCCAATCTCCATCAGCTCTTCGAGGCGATGCGAGATATAGATGATGGTCACGCCGCGGCGTTTAAGCTGCGCGATCACCTTGAACAGCACTTTGACCTCAGACTGGCTCAGCGCCGAGGTGGGCTCGTCCATGATCAGCACCCGGGTGTCTTTCGACAGGGCGCGGGCAATCTCGACTAACTGCTGGTGGCCGATACCGAGTTCACCCAGCGGAGCGTAAGGATCGACATCCAGCTCCAGCCGTTCCAGCAGCGATTTGGCCAGCGCGTACTGGTATTTTTCGTTAATGCGTCCTTTCTGAAAGAATTCATTCGCCATGAAGATGTTGTCCATCACATTCATATTGGGGAATAAATTCAGTTCCTGAAAAATAATACTGATGCCCAGTTTTTCTGCCTGATGCGTCGACTGTAATGAAACCGCTTCGCCATCGAGAATAATTTGCCCGGAAGAGGGCGTTTCCACACCGGCAAGCATTTTCATCATGGTGGATTTACCCGCACCATTTTCTCCGATCAGCACGTTGACCTTATTTCGATAGACCCGGTAATTGACATTATCCAGGGCGGTCACGCCGGGATAGACGCGCGACAGGCCGCGGGTTTCGATAATCACTTCGGACTCAACGGGCTGGGGAGCGACGAGATCGTGCGGCGCCATATTATTGTCCCCCCGCATGAATGATTTTCGCCGGGGTAATTTCCGGGAGAGTTTGCGGAATATCCCAGGCCGAGAAGACGCCGTACACCTCCACGCTGTCGCCGGTTTTGACGTTGGCTGTCTGAATCATTTTGACCGCCTGACTGTTGATATTCTTGCTGTACTCGCCGAACAGCACCTGGTCATTAAAGTCCTGATAGCTGGCGCCGCTGTAGCCGTCGCGCAGCTGGGTGCCGCGCAGGGTAGGGCCAATCTGCACCGTCACCTTGCCGACGCTGGCGTCGGACAGGGTCATTTTGCCGCTGCGCGAGGCGGTATCGAGTTTGCTGACGGTGCCTGAAACCTTGACGTAGAAGATGCAGGGGTTTTCATCCTGCGCACGGTAGCCGAGGGTTTTACAGGCGCTATCAATGTCTTTTGCCGCCTTGAGCGCGCTCATCAGTTCCGCCGCCGGACGCGCTTTCGTCACCACCTGCGGTACGATGCTCTGCTGCCAGGTTTTATCCATATTCGCCATATGCGGGTTGGGCGGGGATTTCAGGTCTGCCAGCTCCTGCTGCGAGACGATGCGACAGCCCCCTAGCGCCAGTACGGCCAGCGTCAGACAGGTTTTCTTAAACATAATGCTCTCCTCTGCGCCCCCGCGGGGGCGCAACCACCCGAACTCAGGACTTAATGTTGAAATCCTGGACTTTATCGGCGTTATCCTGGGTAATCAGAATGCCGCGGAACATCACGCGCTGCTTCGCCGGCTTCTCGCCTTTTTGCAGGTAGTTATCCAGATCGGTGACGCCCTGAGCGGCGATGGCCTGCGCCTGCAGCATCACGGTTGCCTGCAGGGTGCCGGCTTTCACGGCGTCGCGCTCATCGTTGCTGCCGTCGATGCCGACGACGATCACATCGCTACGGTTGGCTGCTTTCAGCGCCGCAATCGCGCCGAGGGCTACCGGCCCGTTGCCACAGATGACGCCTTTCACGTCGGGGTGAGCCTGCAGGATGCTGTCCATGATGCGTTTGCCGTCGATCAGGGTGCCTTTGGCATCCTGTTTCGCCACGCTGACCATATCCGGATACTGGTCAATGACCTGATGGAAAGATTTAGAACGGGTGACGCAGTTATTATCGGCGAGGTTGCAGGTCAGCTCGGCGTATTTGCCTTTCTCCGCCATTTTTTCCACGAAGACGTTGGCGACCTCAGAGCCGGCCTGGAAGTTATTGTGGGTAATTTGTTCCAGCGCCACATCATCAACCGGAATTTCGCGGTTAATTAAGACCACCGGAATGCCGGCTTTTTTGGCTTTTTCAATGGCGGCGACGCTGGCGGTGGAATCAGCGTTATCGAGAATAATGCCCTGCACTTTTTTACCAATCGCGGTGTCGATAAGCTCATTCTGCTTTTTGACATCTTCGCCATGGGACAGCACGGTAGTTTTATAGCCGAGCGCCTGGGCTTTTTCGCTGGCGCCTTTGGCTTCCGAGGCGTAATACGGGTTATCCAGCGAGTTGACCATGATCATAATGGTGCCTTTCTCCGCGGCGTGCGCGGCAAAGGAGAAGGCGGTCAGGGTAGCAGCGGTTAAAAGGGTTATACGTAATTTCATGACTCTGTTCCTGTATTTTTATATTCGAACAAATGAGCCCCTGAGCGGGCAGGCTTTTACGGTCTGAAATTTCCCCTGATGTATTCAGGGATAGCGATATCGTTATGGGCCGGGTTTCTCCTGTGATAAGTGAATGCGTGTCGTCGCGCAGTCTGGCGGTCAGGCTGGCGAGTCCGGTTTCCATAATGTTCGGTCGACCGCATGGCGCCACTCCTGCCAGCGCGTTTGTAAACGCTGGTGGCGGGCCATGTCGGGCTGAAAGGTGCTGTGTTCGGTTAAGAAGGCCTGCAGATCGGCGGTCGACCCAGGATGGAGCGCTTTGCGCGCCAGCAACGCCGCGCCGATGGCGGACAGCTCCGGCACGTCGCTGCGCATCACCGGGCAGCCGAGCAGATCGGCCTGGTATTGCATCAGCCAGTCATTGTTGGTCGGCCCGCCGTCCACCATCAACGCCGTCAGGGTGAACTCCTCATGCTGACGCATCGCTACCACCACGTCGGCTATCTGATAGGTGATGGACTCCAGCGCCGCACGGATCAGATGCGCGCGTTTCACCCCGCGACTCAGGCCGCAAATCAAGCCGCGGGCGCTGTCGTCCCACCAGGGCGCGCCAAGACCGGTCAGCGCCGGCACGAAGTAGACCCCGAGGGTTGAGTCGACGGAGGCGGGGAGGGTATTCAGCTCATGGGCCAGCTCGGCGGCAGAGAGTTCGCTCAGTCCGGTGCTGTCCGCCATCCAGGCGACGGCATCGCCGGTGTGGGGAATATTCCCTTCCAGGCCCCACACCAGCTGGTCGCCATCGTGCCAGGCTACAGTGGTCGCCAGCGCGTCGATATCGCACTGGGCCGATTTGACTGGGGCCATGACCGAAGAGCCGGTGCCGTAGGTGGCTTTGACGCAGCCTGCCTCGCCGAGCGCGTGGCCGAACAGTGCCGCGTGGGAGTCGCCGATCATCGCCATGATCGGAATACCGTCCGGAATGGCGGCCAGTCCTCTGGTATGGCCGAAGAGGCCGCTCGACGGTTTAATGTCCGGCAACGCCGCGCGCGGAATGCCGAACAGCGCCAGCATCTCGTCGTCCCACTCGCCGCGGTGCAGGTTCAGCAGCTGGGTGCGGGCGGCATTGGAGTAGTCGCAGCAGAAGGCTTCTCCAGCGGTCAGATTCCACAGCAGCCAGCTGTCGATGGTGCCGAGGCAAATCTCACCGCGTTCGGCGCGCAGGTGGCCATCGACAGTCGCATCCAGCAGCCAGCGCATTTTGGAGGCCGAGAACAGCGGGGCGATTGGCAGGCCGGTGGCACGCTTAATGTGCTGTTCCTGACGATCGTGACGCAGTGTGTCGCAGAACGCGGCGCTGCGGGTGCATTGCCAGGTAATGGCCGCGTTAATCGGTTCGCCGCTGTCGCGATACCAGCCGATGGCGGTTTCCCGCTGGTTGCTGATGGCCAGCGCGGCGACGTTTTCCGCGCCAACGTGGGCCACCGCGCTGGCGATCACCGTCAGTGAGGCGGTCACCAGCGCTTCGCCCGATTGCTCCACCCAGCCGTCGCGCGGCGTTTGGATCGCCAGCGGCTGCGAGAATTTGACGATAACTTTGCCCCGGCTATCCAGCACCACCGCTTTGGCGTTGGTGGTGCCTTCATCCAGGGCAATGATGAACTCTTTTGCTGTCGCCTGCATCGTGCTCTCCTCGGTCACTCGGTGTCCTGGAACCGCGAAGACGAGGAATATCTCCCACCGTCTCCTGCGTCTGTGCAGGCCATGTTGTGACATTTCGTTATCATCTTTTTAATCACTGAATATATATTCGATAGTGATTATTTATTTGATACCTTAAGCCACAAACCCGGTGACGGGCTACCGGAAAAATCATCAATTGTGCTGGCAATCACATTTCGCCGATCGGCGAAAGCGGCAGTTGGCGGCTGGAGTGGCTGATTAACTGATTGAATTTAAATGTATTAATAGAGTCAGCCCTGAAGTTAAAAAAGCACGTCAGGGCGGCAGTGAGGAAAAGCAGCGCGGCAGGTTAGTCGCTAACCAGCATGCGAGCGGTAGGATAATCGGTGATTAAAACATCAATGTAGCCGCCGGTGAGGGCGCCTTTGATGGCCGCGACTTTATCGGTACCGCCGGCCAGCGCGACCACGTTCGGGCATTTTTTGACCTTCTCCAGCGCCATACCGATCACCGGATCTTCATCATCGCGTAACACCGGATGGCCGTTTTTGTCGTAGTAGTGCAGGCAGATATCACCCACCGCGCCGCGCGCCGCCAGCACCTGCAGCATATCTTCGTGATAGTAGTTACCGGAGGTTTTCAGCAGTTGGGAGGGTTCGAGAATGCCGATGCCGACGATGGCGATATCCACTTCATCAAAGCGCGACACCACGTCAGCGACATCTTTGCTGGCCAGCAGCCGGTTGCGCTCCTCCATGGATCCCTCGATGCTCTGTGACGGCAGCAGCCAGGCGTCGCAATTCAGGCGCTGGGCGAGGGTCTGGGTAAGAATCGTCGCCTGCACGTTACCGTTTGGCCCGACGCCGCCCAGCAGCTGGATCACGCCGCTGGCTTTCAGGTTTTGCGCATGAACTTCATCGACCATCGCGCGAATGGTTGAGCTCCACGAGGAGACGCCAATCAGATCTTTTGGCCGCAGCCGGGTTTCCAGATAGTGGGCGGCAGCGGAGCCAATCGCCCGCTTGATGGTATGATCGCTGGCCTCTTCCTCGGTATCCACCACCACCGCCTGCTTAAGGCCGTAGCGATCCTCAAGCCCTTTTTCGAGCTTCAGAAAGATGTTGGACGGCTGAACGACGCTGATCTTGACGACGCCTTCTTTCTGGCAGCGGGTAATGGCGCGGGAGACAAATGACTGAGACAGCGAGAGAAGTTGGGCGATATCAGACTGCTTTCGTCCTTCCAGATAGTAAAGCGTGGCAATCTTAACCAATAGCCGTTGTTCATCCTGCTTAGCCATATTAATCCTCGAAAATCATTTATCGCCTTTCTTCAGGCGGTTAGCTGCAGCCATTATCGTAGTGACTTTTATCATACGCGAAAAAAAATCAGACTTAAGTGTGACAGGCGTCTAACTTTTGCCAATCCTCAAAATCGACTATGGACAAAAACAAAACAGCCAGGCCATAATCGAATAAAGAATCATTATTGAATATATATTCAAGACGATTTCGAGTCAATGTGTTTATCCGGGCTTCGCCTGGAGCGGGAGGCAGAATGTTCCTGAGTAGGGCGCTGTGGCAGAAGGCTTACCACCCGGCATGGGGATATCTGGTTTTTTTAGTCCTTGCTGGAATAAATATTCCATGCTGAAAATAAATTCAGAGGTGTGAAATGAATCCCTACAGATATGATATTCAGACGCTGGAGCGTAAAGCCCGCGCGGTGCGGCGCCATATTGTGCGCTTAAACGCCAATAGTCCGGCCGGCGGCCACACCGGGGCTGACCTTTCGCAGGTCGAACTGTTAACCGCGCTCTATTTCCGCGTTCTTAACGTCGCGCCGGACCGGCTCGACGACCCGCAGCGCGATATCTACATCCAGTCGAAAGGCCACGCCGTGGGGTGCTATTACTGCGTCCTGGCGGAAGCCGGTTTCTTCCCGGTTGAGTGGCTGGAGACCTACCAGCATGCCAATTCCCATCTCCCTGGCCACCCGGTGCGGCAGAAAACGCCGGGCATCGAGCTGAACACCGGCGCGCTGGGTCACGGTTTGCCTGTTGCGGTGGGGCTGGCGCTGGCCGCGAAGAAAAGCAACAGCACCCGCCGCATTTTTTTGATCACCGGCGACGGCGAGCTGGCGGAGGGGAGCAACTGGGAAGCCGCCCTGGCGGCGGCGCACTACGGTCTGGATAACCTGGTCATTATTAATGATAAGAACAACCTCCAGCTGGCCGGGCCGACGCGCGAAATCATGAATACCGATCCGCTGGCCGATAAATGGCGCGCCTTCGGTATGGAAGTCAGCGAGTGCCAGGGTAACGACATGGCCTCGGTGGTCGCGGCCATCGAGGGGCTACAGCAGAACGGTAAACCGAACGTTATTATTGCCAACACCACGAAAGGCGCGGGGATCTCCTTTATCCAGGGGCGCCCGGAGTGGCACCACCGGGTGCCGAAAGGCGAAGAGATCGCTCTGGCGCTGGAGGAACTGAAAGATGAGTAATACAGAACACCTGGCTAACGTCATGGTCGAGGCCTTTATCGCCGCCGTGGAAAGCGGTGTCGATCTGGTGCCGGTGGTGGCCGACTCCACGTCGACGGCTAAAATCGCCCCCTTTATTAAGCAGTTTCCCGGTCGGCTGGTGAACGTCGGCATCGCTGAGCAGAGCATGGTCGGCACCGCCGCCGGTCTGGCGCTGGGCGGCAAAGTGGCGGTGACCTGTAACGCCGCGCCGTTTCTTATCTCGCGGGCCAATGAGCAAATCAAAGTGGATGTCTGCTACAACAACACCAACGTCAAGCTGTTCGGCCTTAACGCCGGAGCCAGCTACGGCCCGCTGGCCAGCACCCACCATGCCATTGACGATCTGGCGGTGATGCGCGGCTTTGGCAATATCCAGATCTTCGCCCCCTCCACGCCGCGCGAATGTCGGCAGATCATCGACTATGCTCTTGCTTATCAGGGCCCGGTCTATATTCGTCTCGATGGCAAGGCGCTGCCGGAGCTGCTTGACGAGTCTTATCGCTTTGTTCCCGGCGCCGTGTTGACCCTGCGCGAAGGCGAGGACGTCGCGCTGGTGGCCACCGGTTCGACGGTGCATGAGGTGGTGGAGGCGGCGCAGCAGCTTGCCGACCTCGGTATCCAGGCAAAAGTGGTCAGCGTGCCGTCGATCCGACCCTGCGATACCGCGGCGCTGCTGGCGGCGCTCCGGCCGTGCGGCTCAGTGATCACCGTCGAAGAGCATAACGTCAACGGCGGGCTGGGCAGCCTGGTGGCGGAGGTGCTGGCGGAAGCGGGGGTGGGCATTGCCCTGCAGCGGTTGGGGATCCCGGACGGGGAGTACGCCGCCGCCGCCGATCGCGGCTGGATGCGCCAGTATCACAGGTTTGATGCCGCCGCCATCGTTGCCCTGGTGCAAAAACGGGGCTGATGGCCTGAACGCCCGTCGCGTGAAGCGTGCGGGCGTTTACTGCTGCAATGCGCAAAGCGTGATGACCTGCTCCTCCGACGCTATCCAGTGCAAGGGATAGCGTTGCTCCGCAAACTTAAGCGCTAAGGTGCTTGACGTTATTTCCACGATCTGAAAATCGGCGAACCCCAGCGCGCGCTGATTTGCCGCAGGCGTCGCTTTAAACCCACTCTCTTTTGCCGAAAACGCCAGCGTCAGCGCCAGCGGGAAGGGCAGGCCGCTGCGCAGCAGCGCTGTTTTTTCCGCCGGACTGATAATGCTGTCCTCCAGCTCCGCCGCCATCTGGGGGGTAAACCGGCGCTCAATATCGACGCCCACCGGCCGATCGGCGATCACCGCCAGCGCGCGCTGGGCGCAGTGGCTGATGCTACCGAACCAGGGCGTGGGCCACAGCGGCTGGCGCTGGTCGCTGATGGCGGGAGGCTGTTTCTCCCCCACCTCGCGCAGGGCGTATACCGCGGCGATGCGTCCTGCCAGGTGCTCCGCCTGCCGCTTGCGGCCCCAGCCGGTCAGGCTGGCGTGATAGGCCAGCCAGAACAGATCTTCAGGCTGGAAAGTCGCCGGGTCGAATTCGACCTGCTGGATGGTATAGCCGGCCAGCGGCAAAGCGGTGTGATGGTGGCGCATAGGGTAAGGTTACCGCGGTTGGCCCCGCCCTTTGTCCAGCAAGGGCGGGGGAGGGAGAAGCCGCTATCAGAAGTGGGTGTTGACGCTCATATACCAGGTGCGGCCCGATTCGTTATAGGTCTCGGCGCCGGCACCGTACATCGTACCGGTGGCGCCCCCGGTGGTCTGGGCGTTGCCCGCGCGCCAGTGGCGCTTGTCGAAGACGTTATCCACGCCGCCGGTCAGACTGACATATTTGGTGACGTCCCAGGTCGCGCTCAGGCCGAGGATGCTGTAGGGGCTGACCTCGTTCTTCTCGCTGCCGGTGACCGGTTGACCCTTGTAGTTGTACTTCTTCGGCTCCTGCTTGCCGTACCAGGTGAAGGTCGACTGCAGCGAAACGTCATCGCGAACCTGCCAGCTCAGGGTGGAGTTCAGCGTGTATTCCGGGATAATCGACAGACGATCGCCGGTCTCTTTGTTCTTACTCTGCAGCATATAGGTGATGTTGTTGGTCCAGTTCACGGTCTCGCTCACCGGCACGTTCAACGTCCCCTCCAGGCCTTCCACCACCGCTTTCGGCACGTTTTCCCACTGGTAGAGATCGGTACCTTTATTGTTTTGATAGACCGGGGCATAGCCCGCTTCAATTTTGTTGCGGTAGTCGTTGCGGAACCAGGTGACGCCCGCCAGCCAGCCGTCGCGTTTAAACTCGAGGCCAATCTCTTTGTTGATGCTGGTCTCGGCTTTTAAATCTTCATTCCCCTGCAGATAGCAGCCGTCTTTACTGGCGTAGCAGCCCTGGCCTTTACTGTAGAGAATGTAGTTCGGGTTGGTCTGATACAGGCTCGGCGCTTTATAGGCGCGGGCGATGCCCATCTTCAGTGTGAAGTCGTCCCACAGGCCCTGCGACAGGTTGAGGGACGGGCTCCAGTTATTGCCGACGATGCTGTGGTGATCGAAACGCAGCGCCGGGGTCAGCATGGTGGTGTCGGTCAGCTCCATGTTGTTCTCAGCGAACAGCGAGAAGATTTCCGCCTGCGAGTACGGGCTGCGGCCAGTGCTGTCGTAGCCCGGGATGGTGCCGCCCGACAGCGCCTGGGTGTTGGAGGCGTTATCCTTCATCCGCTGCTGGTTCCACTCGCTGCCCAGCGTCAGGTTCTGATTAACCAGATAGTCGAACGGGATGCTGACTTCGCTGTGCAGCATCACATCCGCCAGATCGATATCCGTGAACTGGTTGCTGTTAAAGATCCCCTCGGTGCCCCCGGCCAGGCCTTCGCCTTTGCGCGAGTTGCGTGTGCGCTCGTACTGCGCCCAGTTGCTGGTGGTCACCCCGTTGTCCCAGGCGCCGTTCCAGGTGACCGAGTAGGTGTTACGGTACAGACGGTTGGTCTCTTTACCGTAGTTCTCTTTCACCAGGTCGTTGGAGTTGGTGTTCTGGGTGTCGCCGGCGTAGAGGTTGCCCTGGCGGCTGTAGCCGGCTTCAAACTCCAGCGACTGCATCGGGGCGAATTCCCAGCGCACCAGACCATCGATGTTTTTATTTTGTACCCCTTCGCGCCCGGCAGGCAGGGTGTCGGCATAGATCCCGGTACGTTCGGACTGATGGCCCTGGTTGATATCCCAGGCGTCGGCCTGCGTTTTGTCCAGGTTACCGAACAGACGGAAGCTGAAATCGCCGCCCAGCGGGCCGCTGAGGCTGAAGTTAGTGCGTTTGGTGGAGCCTTCATCCTTGTGCTCCGGAGCGTTCATATAGGTGTTCCATGAGCCGTGCCACTCATCGCCGGTTTTTTTGGTGATGATATTCACCCCCCCGCCGGCGGCGCCGTTGCCGTAGCGGGCGGCGGCCGGGCCGCGGATCACTTCGATGCGTTCGATCATCTCCGGCGGCACCCAGCTGGTGTCGCCGCGGGTGTCGCGCTCGCCGCGCCAGCCAAGGCGCACGGAATTGCGGCTGGTGACCGGCTTGCCATCGATCAGGATCAGGGTGTTTTCCGGACCCATGCCGCGGATATCAATCTGGCGGTTATTGCCGCGCTGGCCGCTGGTGGAGTTGCCGGTCAGGTTGACCCCCGGCATGGTGCGAATGATCTCCGAGACGTCGCGCGCTGGCGGGCGTTTGCGGATCTCATCGGCGGTGATGGTGGAGACGCCCGGCGCCTGCAGATTCTGCTCGGCGGCGGTGACCACCATGGTCTCTTCAGCAGCGCTGTTTTTATCGTCGGTGGCGGTTTCCGCTGCGCTTAACGGAAAAGCAACCCCGTAAATTCCCAGATTGACCAGCAAGGCCAGGGATTTGATCCTGTTATTCATTGTTATTCCTGCTCTTTAGTCGCCACGTTCCCCAAACGCCCCTTCCCACCGGGAGGGGAGGCGGCATAAATGTTGCCGGAAGAGGGCAAAGGCACTCCGTCGCTAGCTGAATAAGCTCTCTTCGACATGTTTTGTGAAAGACGCGCTTCCCACGGCGCGCTAATACGCTATTGCAAATGCAAATAGTTATCAATAATATTATCAATAAAGAATTACAATTAATTAAAAAAGTCACGCTATACATAGGGTTAATGACAGAATGTTAAGGACAGGAAGCGAGGAGTGGTGGCAAACCCTGCAGGGGCCGCAGTGCCGCGCAGTGGATGGCGCCATCGAGGTGACGTTCTGGTGGCGGGATCCGGCGGGGGATGAAACGCACTCTCCGCGCCGTCGGGTATGGCTCTATATCACCGGCGTGACCGACCACCATCAGAATGCGCGGCCGCAATCGCTGACGCGTCTGCCCGGGACCGACGCCTGGTCCTGGCGAACCACCCTGTCGCCGACCTGGCGCGGTAGCTACTGTTTTATTCCCTCCGACCGTGACGATGATTTTTCCCCTGAGGTGTTCAGCGCTGACGCGCCCGACCGCGCGCTGCTGCGCGAAGGCTGGCGCAAACTGCTGCCGCGGGCGATAGCCGATCCGCTAAACCCGCACAGCTGGCAGGGCGGACGCGGCCATGGCGTGTCGGCCCTGGAGATGCCGCAGGCGCCCGCGCAGCCCGGCTGGGACCAGTTTAATGAGGCGCATCCTCCCGCCCGATGCCTTGAGTGGCGCAGCGCGCGTCTGGGCAACCATCGCCGGGTCTGGATCTACACCACCGGCGAGGCCGTCGACCCGCAAACGCGGCCCCTGGCGATCCTGCTCGACGGCCAGTTCTGGGCCGAGAGCATGCCGGTGTGGTCGCCGCTGGCCGCGCTGACCAACGAGGGGAGTCTGCCGCCGGCGGTCTACCTGCTGATCGATGCGATCGACAACCAGCGCCGCGGGGTTGAGCTGCCCTGTCACCGCGATTTCTGGCTGGCGGTGCAGGAGGAGCTCCTGCCGCTGATCCGCGGCCATGCCCCGTTCAGCGACCGCCCGGAGCGGACAGTGGTGGCCGGGCAAAGCTTCGGCGGCCTGGCGGCGATGTTCGCCGCCCTCAACTGGCCGCAGCGCTTTGGCTGCGTACTCAGCCAGTCAGGCTCGTACTGGTGGCCGCACCGTGATGGCCGCGGGACGGGCTTTATCGGCGAACAGCTTCGCCAGGGTGAGGTGTCCGCGGCCGGGCTGCGCATCTGGCTGGAAGCTGGCCAGCGTGAACCGATTATTTTTCGCGCCAACCAGGCGCTGTTGGCGCAACTCACTACGACACAGCAGACGATTTTCTGGCGTCAGGTTGACGGCGGGCATGATGCGCTTTGCTGGCGCGGCGGGCTGACGGCAGGGCTTATCCAGCTCTGGCAGCCTCTGCTGTCGCACCCTTAGCACCGCGCTTTACGACAGGAGTTTGATATGCAATTCAGTAACCCCTTCGACAATCCGCAAGGGCAGTTTTACATTCTGCGCAATGATCAGCAGCAGTACAGCCTGTGGCCGGCGCACTGCGACCTGCCTGCCGGCTGGGCGGTGGTGTGCCCCCCGCAGTCGGCCGAGGCCTGCAACGCCTGGCTGGCGGCCAACTGGTCAACCCTGACCCCCGCCCATCATGCGTCATAAGGAGCTGACAATGACCACTCGTTTACCGCTGGTTGCCGCGCAGCCGGGGATCTGGATGGCCGAGCGCCTCTCCACTCTGCCAGGCGCCTGGAGCGTGGCCCACTATGTTGAACTGCGGGGCGCGCTCGACCCGGCGCTGCTGGGTAAGGCGATTGTCGCCGGTCTGCAGCAGGCGGACACTCTCAGCCTGCGCTTTGAGGAAGAGGAGGGGGAAGTCTGGCAGTGGGTGGCGGCCGACCGCACCTTTGGCGAACCGTCGATCATTGACCTGCGTACGGCGCCGGATCCGCATCGCGCCGCCACGGAGCGGATGCAGGCGGACCTGGCGCAGGATCTGCGTGTCGACGGCGGCAACCCGCTGGTGTGCCATCAGCTGCTGCGCGTCGGCGACGACCGCTGGTACTGGTATCAGCGATATCACCACTTGCTGGTGGATGGCTTCAGCTTCCCGGCGATAACCCGGCAGATCGCCGCCATTTACCGCGCCTGGCAGCGTGGGGAAGCCACTCCTGAGTCGCCTTTCACCCCCTTCGCCGAGGTGGTGGACGAGTACCAGCGCTACGCCGGCAGCGAGGCCTGGCAGCGGGATAAAGCCTTCTGGCAGGCTCAGCGCCAGGCGTTACCGGCGCCAGCCTCACTCTCTGCCGCGCCGCTGGGCGGACGCGCCGCCGGGAGCGATATCTGGCGGATGAAGCTGGAGATGAACGCCGACGCCTTCCGCCGTCTGGCTGGCTATGCGCCGCAGTGTCAGCCCGCTGACCTGGCGCTGGCGCTCACCACGCTGTGGCTGGGCCGCCTGTGCAACCGGATGGACTACGCGGCGGGCTTTATCTTTATGCGCCGGATGGGTTCAGCCGCGCTGACCTCGACGGGGCCGGTGCTCAATGTCCTGCCTCTGGCGGTGCATATTGACGCCCAGGAGACGCTGGCAGACCTGGCGATGCGCCTCGCCGCTCAGTTGAAAAAGATGCGCCGCCATCAGCGCTATGACGCCGAACAGATCGTTCGCGACAGCGGTAAAGCGGCAGGGGACGAACCACTGTTCGGTCCGGTGCTGAACGTCAAAGTCTTTGATTACCAGCTGGATATCGATGGTGTGCAGGCACTGACCCACACCCTCGCCACCGGCCCGGTCAACGATCTCGAGCTGGCGCTGTTCCCGGATGAGACCGGCGGGCTGTCGCTGGAGATCCTCGCCAACAAGGCCCGGTACGACGAAGCCGAGCTCCGTCGCCATGTGGCGAGACTGACCGCGCTGCTGGCGCAGTTCGCCGCCGATCCGGCGCTGCGCTGCGGCGAAGCAGAGATGCTCTCCGCCGACGAGCTGGCCCGGCTGGCGGCGGTCAACGATACCGCTGTGCCGCTGCCTGCCACCACCCTCAGCGCGCTGGTGGCCGACCAGGCGCGGAAGACCCCGGATGCCCCGGCGCTGGCGGACGCCCACTGGCAGTTCAGCTATCGCGAGATGCGTCAGCAGGTGGTGGCGCTCGCGCAGCTGCTGCGTCAGCGCGGCGTGAAGCCGGGCGACAGCGTGGCGGTGGCCCTGCCGCGCTCGGTGTTCCTGACCCTGGCGCTGCATGGCATTGTCGAAGCGGGGGCCGCCTGGCTGCCGCTGGACACCGGTTACCCGGACGACCGCCTGCGGATGATGCTGGAAGACGCCCGGCCGTCGCTGCTGATCACCTCGGAGGATCAACTGGCCCGCTTCAGCGATATTCCGGGGCTGGAAAGCCTCTGCTATCAGCAGCCGCTGGCCGCCGGGGATGACGCGCCGCTGGCGCTGTCAAAACCGGACCATACCGCCTACATCATCTTTACCTCTGGCTCCACCGGGCGGCCGAAAGGGGTGATGGTCGGCCAGACCGCCATCGTCAACCGCCTGCTGTGGATGCAGGATCGCTATCCGTTATCTGCCGACGACGTGGTGGCGCAGAAAACGCCGTGCAGTTTCGACGTGTCGGTGTGGGAGTTCTGGTGGCCGTTTATCGCCGGCGCGCAGCTGGTGATGGCCGAGCCGGAGGCGCACCGCGACCCGCAGGCGATGCAGCAGTTCTTCGCCCGCTACGGCGTGACCACCACCCACTTTGTGCCGTCGATGCTGGCGGCGTTTGTCGCCTCGCTGGATGCCGACAGCGTCGCTGCCTGCCGCACGCTGCGGCGGGTATTCTGCAGCGGCGAAGCGCTGCCGACGGAATTGTGCCGCGAGTGGGAGCGCTTAACCGGCGCGCCGCTGCATAACCTGTACGGCCCGACGGAGGCGGCGGTGGACGTCAGCTGGTATCCGGCCTGCGGGCCTGAGCTGGCGGCGGTGACCGGCAGCAGCGTGCCGATTGGCTGGCCGGTGTGGAACACCGGGCTGCGCATTCTCGATGCCGCGATGCGCCCGGTGCCGCCGGGGGTGGCGGGGGATCTTTATCTCACCGGCATCCAGCTGGCGCAGGGCTATCTGGGACGTCCGGACCTCACCGCCAGCCGCTTTATCGCCGACCCGTTTGCCCCCGGTGAGCGGATGTATCGCACCGGCGACGTGGCGCGCTGGCTGACGAACGGCGCGGTGGAGTATCTTGGCCGCAGCGACGACCAGCTGAAGATCCGCGGGCAGCGCATCGAGCTTGGCGAGATTGACCGGGTGATGTCGGCCCTGCCGGACGTGGCGCAGGCGGTGAGTCACGCCTGCGTCTTCAATCAGGCGGCGGCGACCGGCGGCGATGCCCGACAGCTGGTGGGCTATCTGGTCTCTGACTCCGGCCTGCCGCTGGATACCGCGGCGCTGAAAGCGCGGCTGGCGGAACAGCTGCCGCCGCATATGGTGCCGGTGGTGCTGATGCAGCTCGCCGACCTGCCGCTCAGCGCCAACGGCAAACTGGACCGCAAAGCGCTGCCGTTGCCGACCCTCGGCGGGGAGCGCAGCGGTCGGCCGCCGGAGCCCGGGATGGAAACCCTTGTCGCCACGGCCTTCAGCCAGCTGCTGGGCTGCGAGGTGAACGATATCGACGCCGATTTCTTCGCCCTCGGCGGTCATTCTCTGCTGGCGATGCGTCTGGCGGCACAGCTCAGCCGCCAGCTGGCGCGGCAGGTGACCCCGGGGCAGGTGATGGTGGCCTCGACGGTGGGCAAACTGAGCGCGCTGCTGGCTGCCGATCTCAGCGATGAGCAGGCCCGGCGCCTGGGGCTGGATACGCTTCTGCCGCTGCGCGAGAGCGACGGCCCGACGCTGTTCTGCTTCCATCCGGCCTCCGGCTTCGCCTGGCAGTTCAGCGTGCTGGCGCGCTATCTCAGCCCGCGCTGGTCAATAACCGGTATTCAGTCGCCGCGCCCGCAGGGGCCGATGGCCAGCGCCGCCAGCCTCGACGAGGTGTGCGAGCACCATCTGCGCACGCTGCTGGCGCAGCAGTCGCACGGCCCTTATTACCTGTTTGGGTATTCGCTGGGCGGCACCTTAGCCCAGGGGATTGCCGCCCGCTTGCGCCAGCGCGGCGAAGCGGTGGCCTTCCTCGGCCTGCTGGATACCTGGCCGCCGGAGACGCAAAACTGGGCAGAGAAAGAGGCCAACGGGCTGGATCCCGAGGTACTGGCGGAGATCGACCGCGAGCGCGAAGCGTTCCTCGCCGCCCAGCAAGGGCAAGCCTCCGGCGAGCTGTTCAGCGCTATCGAAGGTAACTATGCCGATGCGGTGCGGCTGTTAACCACCGCCCACAGCGCGAAGTTTGACGGCAAGGCGACGCTTTTCGTGGCGGAGAAGACGCGGCAGGCGGGGATGGATCCGCAGGTCGTATGGGGCCCGTGGGTGGCGGAACTGGAGGTGTTCAGCCAGAACTGCGCACACGTCGACATTATCTCCCCGCAGGCCTTTGAAGCCATCGGCCCGGTGGTCAGGGAGATTCTGGGGTAACGGTTGAGTTCGGGCTACAGCAGGTAGCCCGGCTCAGCGTAGCGCAAGCCGGCGAAAGAGGAGATTACCGGCGGCCCAGCGGGACCACCAGCGGCGTATGCGCCACCGGATCTTCAATGATCGTGCAGCGCAGACCGTAAATCCGTTCAATCAGATCGGCGGTGACGATCTCCTTCGGCGCCCCCTCGGCGACGATCTTGCCGTCGCGCAGGGCGATCAGGTGGGTGGCGTAGCGGCAGGCCTGGTTAAGATCGTGCAGCACCGCCGCCAGGGTATAGCCCTTCTCGCGATTCAGCTCACTCAATAGCTCCAGCAGATCGATCTGATGGCTGATGTCCAGCCAGGTGGTTGGCTCATCAAGCAGCATAATCGCCGTCTCCTGGGCCAGCACCATCGCAATCCACGCCCGCTGCCGCTGGCCGCCGGAAAGCGTGTCGACGCTCTGCAGCGCCAGATCGCTGATCCCGGTCGCCCGCATCGCCTTGTTCACCGCCTCTTCATCTTCTTTGCGCCAGCGGGTAAACAGCGGCTGGTGCGGATAGCGCCCACGGGCCACCAGCTCCTGCACCGTGATATCGCCAGGAGTGGTGGCATTCTGCGCCAGCAGCCCGATGCGGCGGGCAACCTCTTTACTGGCGTACTGCTGGATCTGCGCGCCGTCGAGCCAGACGTGGCCGCTGGCGGGCGTCATCAGGCGACTGAGGGTGCGCAATAGCGTCGACTTGCCGCAGCCGTTGGGGCCGATAATGGCGGTGAAGTGACCGTCAGGGATGGTCACGTTCAGCGACTCGGCGATGGTCTTGTTACCGTAGGCCAGGGTTAACTGCTCGCCGCGCAAACGGGAGGGGACAGCACTCATTTTTTGCGGGACTCCTGAATCAACAATGCAATAAGGTAAATACCGCCGAGGCTGACGGTTAACACGCCAACCGGCAGCTGCCACGGCATAAACAGCCGCTGGGCGCCGTAATCGGCCAGCGCCAGCAGCAGCGCGCCGCACAGGGCCGATTGGGTCAGTCCCCAGCGGGCCGTGCCGCTCAGGCGGCGGGCGATATGCGGCGCCACCAGCGCAATAAATGAGATCGGCCCGGCCAGCGCCGTCGAGGCGGCGGTGAGCACCACCGCCACCAGCATCAGCAGCAGGCGCGAACGCTCGACCTGCACACCCAGCGCGCAGGCGGTATCGTCGCCCATCTCCAGCAGTCGCATCCGGCGAACCAGCAGGGCGCTGCTCACCAGCATCAGCAGGATCAGCGGCGCCGACGGCCAGGTTTTACCCCAGGTCAGGCCGTTAAGCGATCCGGCGTTCCACAGGCCCGCAGAAAGGGCGGTCTCCAGCGAGGCGCGTAGCAGCAGCCAGGTATTGAATGCCACCAGCATGGCGCGCACGCCGATGCCGATAATGATCAGGCGGAAGGTCTCGATCCCGTTGCGCCAGGCCAGCAGCCAGACCACCAGCGAGGTCAGCACCCCGCCGGCCATCGCCGCCAGGGCAATCGCCGTCAGGTTCTGGCCGAAGAGGACCATCGCCACCAGCACGCCGCTCCAGGCGCCGGTGTTAAAGCCCATCACGTCCGGGCTGCCGAGCGGGTTGCGGGTCAGCGACTGGAAAATGGCGCCGCTGACGCCGAGCGCGGCGCCGATGAGCAGCGCCATTAACACCCGCGGCAGCCGCCATTCGTTCACCACCATCGCGACGTTGCGCGGCGCATCGCCGAACAGCGCCGAGAACACCTGGTCAATCGTCAGGGGCACCGGGCCTTGCGCCAGCCCGAGCAGGGAAATCAGCAGGCTGGCGGCCATCAGCACCAGGCAACTGGCTATCAGGCGGCGGGACGGGGCAATCACAGGCCACCTCCCCGCGGCTGGCGGCGCACCAGCCAGATCAGCACCGGCGCGCCGAGAAAGGCGCTCACCACCGATACCCGCAGTTCGCCGGGCACCAGCAGGCGGCCAATCACGTCGGCAAACAGCAGCAGGGCCGGGGTGGCGAGCAGGGTGACCGGCAGCGACCAGCGATGATCGGCCCCCACCAGCCAGCGCGCCATATGCGGCATCATCAGGCCGATAAAGGCGATGGGGCCGACGACGGCGGTGGCGCTGCCGCACAGGACGGTGATGACGATCAGGCCGATCAGCTGGGTGCGGGCGACGCGGCTGCCGAGGGCGGTGGCGGTATCGTTGCCGAGGCTCAGGCTGTTAAGCGCCCGGCTCAGCAGCAGGGCGGCGATCCCCGCTATCACCACCGGCAGCAGGACAATTTTCAGCGTCTGCAGGGTGCGGATATCCAGCGAACCGGCCTGCCAGAAGCGCAGCTGATCGTAGACGTCCGGGTTGAGCAGGGCGATGCCGTTGGACAGCCCCTCCAGCACCGCCGCAAGGGCGACCCCGGCGAGGGTGAGGCGCACCGGGCTCAGCTGGCCGCCGCCCTGACTGCCGGTAAAGGCCACCAGCAGCGAGGCGCAGAGCGCGCCGCAAAACGCCAGCAGCAGTTGCTCCTGCGGGGAGGTGATCCCGAACAGCGCCGCGCCGAGGACGATGGCGAAGCTGGCGCCGGAGTTGACCCCCAGCAGGCCGGGGTCGGCCAGCGGGTTGCGGGTGAGCGTCTGCATCAGCGCGCCGGCGAGACCGAGGGCGACGCCGGCCAGCAGACCGGCCAGGGTACGCGGCAGGCGCGCGTCCAGCACGATGGTGCAGTCGGCGCTTTGACAGGTTCCGCTGAAGGCGGTGAATACCGTGCCGATCGGCAACGATTTGGCGCCGATGGTCAGGCTAAGCGCGGCGGCTAAGGCGAGTAATAGCAACAATCCGGGCACGGCGACAGAGCGTACCGCGGTCGTAGAAAACGACATAACTGACATCCCTGATATGATAATGATAGTAATTATCGTTATCGATTTTATTCAGCTATGGTAGCATGACCCACAGTAAAAAGGGTATTAAAAATAACGACAAGGCGCTGTAATGAACCGACAATCCTGGCTGCTCAATCTCAGCCTGCTGAAAACTCACCCGGCGTTTCGCGCCGTTTTTATCGCTCGCTTTATCTCTATTCTGTCGCTTGGCCTGCTGGGCGTGGCCATTCCGGTCCAGATCCAGATGATGACCCATTCGACCTGGCAGGTCGGGCTGTCGGTGACGCTGACCGGCGCGTCGATGTTTGTTGGCTTGATGGTGGGGGGCGTGCTGGCTGACCGCTATGAACGTAAACGCCTGATCCTGCTGGCGCGCGGCACCTGCGGCGTGGGCTTTGTCGGTCTGTGTCTGAACGCCCTGCTGCCGGAGCCGTCGCTGGCGGCGATCTACCTGCTGGGGATCTGGGACGGGTTCTTCGCCTCGTTGGGGGTGACCGCGCTGCTGGCGGCGACCCCGGCGCTGGTGGGGCGGGAAAACCTGATGCAGGCCGGGGCCATCACCATGTTGACGGTGCGCCTTGGCTCGGTGATTTCGCCGATGATCGGCGGCCTGCTGCTGGCCACCGGCGGCGTGGCCTGGAACTTCGGCCTGGCGGCGGCGGGGACCTTTATCACCACCTTAACCCTGCTGCGTCTGCCGCAGCTGCCGCCGCCTCCGCAGCCGCGCGAGCATCCGCTGCGATCTCTGCTGGCGGGGCTGACCTTCCTCTGTCAGAGCCCGCTTATCGGCGGGATTGCGCTGCTTGGCGGTCTGCTGACCATGGCCAGCGCGGTGCGGGTGCTCTATCCGGCGCTGGCCGGGAGCTGGCAGATGTCGGCCGGACAGATTGGCCTGCTGTACGCCGCTATTCCGCTCGGTGCGGCGCTGGGGGCGTTGACCAGCGGCCAACTGGCCCAGACGGTGCGGCCGGGTGCGCTGATGCTGGCGACCACGGTGGGATCGTTTGTCGCCATTGCGCTGTTCAGCCTGATGCCGCACTGGGCGTTGGGCGCGCTGTGCCTGGCGCTGTTTGGCTGGCTGAGCGCTATTAGCTCGCTGCTGCAGTACACCCTGATCCAGACCCAGACGCCGGAAAATATGCTTGGGCGGATTAATGGTCTGTGGACCGCGCAAAACGTCACCGGCGACGCCATCGGCGCGGCGCTGCTCGGCGGATTAGGGGCGGTGATGACCCCGGCGGCATCCGCCAGCGCCAGCGGCTGGGCGCTGGCGCTCGTCGGCGTGCTGTTGGTGGGGCTGCTACGCGAGCTGCGCCGTTTCCAGCGCCCGGAAATCGTCAACGAAAGTTAAGTAGGGTGCACTTGCCCGGTGGCGGCTACGCCTTACCGGGCCTACAGTCTCGGGCATTGTAGGCCGGTGCAAGCGCCGCGCCGCCCGGCAAAGAGTTCAGGTTGCGTACCCGTCCTGATGCCCGGTGGCGGCTACGCCTTACCGGGCCTACGGTCTCGGGTATCGTAGGCCGGGCAAGCGGAGCGCCGCCCGGCAAGGAGTTCAGGCCGCGTTCCCGTCCTGATGGCACAGCCCGCGTTAGCCGAACAGGCTGGAGAGACGCTGGAGCACCAGCAGGGCGCTGTAGTAGTCAAGACGGAAGGTCTCGGTGCCCAGCGGGTAGACGCGTTTGCCTGCGACCGCCGGGAGATGCGCCAGCAGCGGGTTGGCGTAGATGGCATCCGCATCTTTCTGGTCGCCGGCGAACAGGAACAGGCTCTGGCCGTTCAGACCGGCCGCGAGGTTCTCCCCGCCCAGCTGCACGATATCGTGGCGTTTACCCTGGCTATGGCTGGCGGGCAGGCCGCCCGGCAGCGTCGCCAGGCTAAAGCCCAGCTGTTCGAGCATCTGCCCCTGGGCCGATGCCGGCGTCCAGATATTGGCGCTGTGCGCGGCGGCGGTATAGACCAGGGCGGTCACCGGCTGCGGCGGCAGTTTCATTTTTTCTTTTAACGAAACGAGCTGTTTATTGAAGTCGGCAATGCGCGCGCTGGCCTGCTGCTCATGGCCGGTGATCTGCCCCAGTTGGGTGAGCAAGGTTTGCCAGCTTTTATCGTCATAGTTGATGACCAGCGTCGGGGCGATCGTTTTGAGCTGATCGTACAGCGGCAGGGCAGAGTCGCCGCCGGTGGCGCTCACCAGGATCAGATCCGGCATCTGGGCGGCCACCGCTTCCGCGCTTGGTTCGCCGATGTACAGCCGTGCCAGCTTGCGGGCTTTGGCGACCTCGCTCCACTGACGCAGAAAGCCCTGACTATCGGCGACGCGGTTGTTCGGCGTGGTCGCGCCGCTGGCGACCACCGGGGCGTCAATCGCCAGCAGCGAGCCGGTGAGGGTCACGCTGGTGGAGACAATGCGCAGCGGCTGGCTCGGCAGGGTGTGTGTCCCGTAGCTGTCGGTGACCTGGCGCGGCCAGTCCGCCGCCTGGGCTGAGGTAATTCCTAAAAGCAACAGCATGCCGGTCAGCGCACCGCGGCGGCAGAAAGAAAAGAAGTTCACGTCATCGCATCCTGATTCGAAAGGTAATAAATGCGTCTCATTTTCAACTTTGCGTCAGCAGGATGCAAGCCAAAGTGGCGCGCAATGACGTAACGCGGTTGACATGGCGGGCAATACCTTTTAGGTTAGCCAACCAAAATACAAATGATAATTATTCGTAATATATTTATCGTTTTTGGAGGATGATATGGAAACGTCACTGGCTGAGGATGTACAGAAACACACCCAGACCCTGTCTCCGGACAGCTTCTTCTTTATGTCGCCGTACCGCAGTTTTAGCACCTCCGGCTGCTTCCGCCGCTTCTCACAGCCCGCTGTCGGCGGCGATGCGCTGAACGGCGAGTTCCAGCAGCAGCTGGCCGCCGCTTTTGCCGACGCCCGCGCGGCGGGGATCCGCAAGCCGGTGATGGTGGGGGCTATCCCGTTCGACACCTGTCAGCCTTCCGAGCTCTATATCCCCGAGCGCTGGGAAGCGTTCTCCCGCCCGGAAAAACAGCGTTCCGCCCGCTACGCCGCGCCGCTGGAGACAATGGAAGTGGTGGAGCGCCGGGAGATCCCGGAGCAGGACGCGTTTTTAGCCATGGTGGAACGCGCTGCCGCGCTGACCGCCACCCCGGAAGTGGACAAGGTGGTGCTCTCAAGGCTTATCGATATTACCACCCGCGACCGCGTCGATAGCGGCGCGTTGATGGAGCGACTGATCGCCCAGAACCCGGCGAGCTTTAACTTCCATGTGCCGCTCTCCGACGGCGGCGTGCTGCTGGGCGCCAGCCCGGAGCTGCTGCTGCGTAAAGACGGGCCGCGCTTCAGCTCATTGCCGCTGGCTGGCTCCGCCCGTCGTCAACCGGACGATGTGCTGGATCGGGAAGCGGGCAACAGGCTGCTGGCATCCGGCAAAGATCGCCACGAGCACGAGCTGGTGACCCAGGCGATGAAGAGCGTGCTGGGCCCGCGCAGCAGCCAGCTGTCGCTGCCGGCATCGCCGCAGTTGATTACCACCCCAACGCTCTGGCACCTGGCAACGCCAATCGAAGGCACCGCGCTGGCGCAAGAAAACGCCATGTCGCTGGCCTGTCTGCTGCACCCGACCCCGGCGCTGAGCGGCTTCCCACACCAGGTGGCGAAGCGCCTGATTGCCGAACTGGAACCCTTCGACCGTCAGCTGTTCGGCGGCATCGTCGGCTGGTGTGACGATGAAGGCAACGGCGAATGGGTGGTGACCATCCGCTGCGCGCGTCTGCAGCAGCGTACGCTGCGCCTGTTTGCCGGCGCGGGAATCGTTCCGGCCTCCTCGCCGCTGGGCGAATGGCGCGAAACCGGCGTCAAACTGACCACCATGCTTAACGTATTTGGCTTGAATTAAGAGGCAAGGATGATTGCATTTACCCGTTGGCCGGAAGAGTTTGCGGCCCGCTATCGTCAAAAAGGCTACTGGCAGGATCTGCCGTTAACCAATCTGATCACCCGTCACGCGGAAAACGACGCCGTGGCGATTATCGATGGCGAACGGCAGATTAGCTACCGCCAGTTTAATCAGCTGGTGGACAACCTTGCCTGCTCGCTGCAGTGCCAGGGACTGAAGCGCGGGGAAACCGCGCTGGTGCAGTTGGGCAACGTCGCCGAGTTTTACATCACCTTCTTTGCGCTGCTGCGCATCGGCGTCGCGCCAGTGAACGCGCTGTTCAGCCATCAGCGCAGCGAGCTTAACGCCTACGCCGCGCAGATTAAACCGGCGCTGCTGATTGCCGATCGCGAGCACGCGCTGTTTGCTGACGATAGCTTCCTCCATGCGTTTATCGCTGAGCATCCTTCCCTGCGCGTCGCACTGTTGCGTAACGACGGCGGCGAGCGCGATCTGGCGACGGAGATTAACCGCCCGGCGGATAACTTTGTCGCCAATCCAACCCCTGCCGACGAAGTGGCCTTTTTCCAGCTCTCCGGCGGCAGCACCGGGACGCCGAAGCTGATCCCGCGCACCCATAACGATTACGACTACAGCATCCGCCGCAGCAACGAGATCTGCGGGATCAACGCGGAGACGCGCTACCTCAACGCGCTGCCGGCGGCGCATAACTATGCGATGAGTTCCCCGGGTTCGCTCGGCGTCTTCCTCGCCGGCGGGCGGGTGATCCTCGCCGCCGACCCGAGCGCCACCCTCTGTTTCCCGCTGATTGAACAACATCAGATCAACGTTGCCTCGCTGGTGCCGCCGGCGGTCAGCCTGTGGCTGCAGGCGATCCATGAATGGGGCAGCAATGCGCAACTGCAATCGCTGGAGCTGCTGCAGGTCGGCGGCGCGCGCCTGTCGGCGACCCTCGCCGCGCGCATTCCGGCGGAAATCGGCTGCCAGCTGCAGCAGGTGTTCGGCATGGCGGAGGGGCTGGTGAATTACACCCGCCTTAACGACAGCCCGGAGCGGATCATCCATACCCAGGGCTGCCCGATGTGCCCGGACGATGAAGTGTGGGTAGCGGATGCCGATGGCAACCCGCTGCCGCGCGGCGAAGTGGGCCGCCTGATGACCCGCGGGCCGTATACCTTCCGCGGCTACTACAACAGCCCGCAGCATAACGCGGAAGCCTTTGACGCCGAGGGGTTTTACTGCTCCGGCGATCTGATTTCGATCGATGAAGACGGGTATATCACCGTCCAGGGCCGGGAAAAAGATCAGATCAACCGCGGCGGCGAGAAGATCGCCGCCGAAGAGATCGAAAACCTGCTGCTGCGCCATGAGGCGGTGATCCACGCCGCGCTGGTCAGCATCGAAGACAACCTGCTGGGCGAGAAAAGCTGCGCTTATCTGGTGGTGACCTCGCCGCTGCGCGCCGTCGCGGTGCGCCGCTTCCTGCGCGAGCAGGGGGTGGCTGAATTTAAACTGCCGGATCGCGTGGAGTGCGTTGCCGCGCTGCCGCTGACGCCGGTGGGCAAAGTCGATAAAAAACAATTACGTCAGTGGCTGGCCGAAGGCAAGCTGGGCTGAAGGAGAACAGAGAATGGCAATCCCTAAATTACAGGCATATGCGCTGCCGGAAGCCAGCGATATCCCGGCGAACAAAGTCAACTGGGCCTTTGAGCCGTCGCGCGCCGCGCTGCTGATCCACGATATGCAGGAGTATTTCCTCAACTTCTGGGGCGAAAACAGCGCGATGATGGAGAAAGTGGTGGCCAATATCGCCGCCCTGCGCGACTTCTGCAAACAGAACGGCATTCCGGTGTACTACACCGCCCAGCCGAAAGAGCAGAGTGATGAAGATCGGGCGTTGCTGAATGATATGTGGGGGCCGGGCCTGACCCGCTCGCCGGAGCAGCAGCAGGTGATTGCCGCGCTGGCGCCGGATGAAGACGATACCGTGCTGGTGAAATGGCGTTACAGCGCATTTCATCGCTCGCCGCTGGAGGAGATGTTGAAAGAGGCCGGCCGCGACCAGCTGATCATCACCGGCGTTTATGCTCATATCGGCTGCATGACCACCGCCACCGATGCTTTCATGCGCGATATCAAACCGTTCTTTGTCGCCGACGCCCTGGCGGACTTCAGCCGTGAAGAGCACCTGATGGCGCTGAAATACGTCGCTGGCCGCTCCGGCCGCGTGGTGATGACCGAAGAGCTGCTGCCGCTGCCGGCCTCCAAAGCGGCGCTGCGCGCGCTGATCCTGCCGCTGCTCGACGAATCCGACGAACCGCTGGATGATGAAAATCTGATCGACTACGGTCTGGATTCGGTGCGGATGATGGCCCTGGCCGCCCGCTGGCGCAAAGTGCACGGCGATATCGACTTCGTGATGCTGGCGAAGAACCCGACCATCGACGCCTGGTGGGCGCTGCTCTCCCGTGAGGTGAAATAATGGCGGCGCTGGATTTCCACGGTCAGACCGTGTGGGTGACCGGCGCAGGTAAAGGGATTGGCTATGCCACCGCGCTGGCTTTCGTCGAGGCCGGGGCCAACGTTACCGGTTTCGACCTTGCCTTTGACGGCGAAGGTTATCCGTTTGCCACCGAAACGCTGGACGTCGCCGATGCCGGTCAGGTACGCGACGTGTGCGCGCGGCTGCTCAACAACATCGAACGACTGGACGTGCTGGTGAACGCCGCCGGGATCCTGCGCATGGGCGCCACCGACCAGCTGAGCGCGGAAGACTGGCAGCAAACCTTCGCGGTCAACGTTGGCGGCGCGTTTAATCTGTTTCAGCAGACGATGGCCCAGTTCCGCCGTCAGCGGGGCGGGGCGATCGTCACCGTCGCCTCCGATGCCGCGCATACGCCGCGTATCGGCATGAGCGCCTATGGCGCCTCGAAAGCGGCGCTGAAAAGCCTGGCGTTAACCGTCGGACTTGAGCTGGCAGGCAGCGGCGTGCGCTGCAACCTCGTGTCGCCGGGCTCCACCGACACCGATATGCAGCGCACCCTGTGGGTCAGCGACGATGCCGAGCAGCAGCGGATCCGCGGCTTCGGCGAGCAGTTTAAGCTCGGCATCCCGCTGGGCAAAATCGCCCGCCCGCAGGAGATCGCCAATACCATTCTGTTCCTCGCCTCTTCTCACGCCAGCCATATTACGCTGCAGGATATTGTGGTCGATGGCGGCTCGACGCTGGGGGCGTAAATGGCCTGGAAGCGAGAGCTCACGCTGGCGGCGCTGAACGCCAGCAGCGAAAACACCATGGTGGCGCATCTTGGCATCATCTACACCCGACTGGAAGCGGGGCTGCTGGAGGCGGAGATGCCGGTGGATGCGCGCACCCATCAGCCGTTTGGTCTGCTGCACGGCGGCGCCTCCGCGGCGCTGGCGGAGACGCTGGGCTCGATGGCCGGTTGGCTGATGACCGAAGAAGGGCAGTGCGTGGTGGGCACCGAGCTTAACGCTACCCACCATCGTCCGGTCTCCAGCGGGAAAGTGCGCGGCGAATGCCGACCGCTGCATCTTGGCCGCCAGAGCCAGAGCTGGGAGATAGTGGTGTATGACGAGAAGGGGCGGCGCTGCTGCACCTGTCGTCTGGGCACCGCGGTGCTGGGCTAAGAAGCCGCTGTTTCCCCGGCTTGCGCTACGCTTAGCCGGGCTACGTATCGGCGCAATGGGTAGCCGGGATAAGGCGCAGCGCGCTGCCATCCGGGAATTTCCCTGCTCGCGCTGCGCTTAGCAGGGCTACGTATCGGCGCAATGGGTAGCCCGGATAAGGCGCAGCGCGCCGCCATCCGGGAATTTCCCTGCTCGCGCTGTACTTAGCAGGGCTACGGTTTCTGGGCCAGGAAGCCGCTATTTCCCCGGCTTGCGCTACGCTTGGCCGGGCTACGGATCTGTAGGTCGGGTAAGGCGTTAGCCGCCACCCGAC
>NZ_KV793012.1:606553-617074 GCF_001808325.1 Klebsiella sp. HMSC16C06 | reverse complement strand
GTAGGTCGGGTAAGGCGTTAGCCGCCACCCGACAAACAAACGGCACCGTTCACGGTAATCCTTTCATTCATTTTCCTGCCTTAAGTGATCTCGCTAGCAATGTGAGACAAATCTCTGTGGGTGTACGGCATCTGCGCTGTTTCGATGTTGTTAAATTCTGCGTTGTGATCTAGAAACAAAATGTAACATCCTGATTACCCTACCGGTGGACCACAACAATGAATAATTCAGGGAAATACCTTATCTGGACACTGCTCTCCGTGATCGGAGCCTTTGCCCTCGGCTATATCGCCTTAAACCGGGGTGAGCAGATAAATGCGCTGTGGATTGTCGTCGCGGCGGTCTGCGTTTATCTGATCGCATATCGTTTCTACGGTCTGTATATCGCCAAAACCGTTCTCGGCGTTGACCCGACGCGGATGACGCCGGCGGTACGACATAATGACGGCCTCGATTATGTTCCGACCGACAAAAAAGTGCTGTTCGGTCACCATTTTGCCGCCATTGCCGGCGCGGGGCCGCTGGTGGGCCCGGTGCTTGCCGCGCAGATGGGCTACCTGCCGGGGATGATCTGGATCCTCGCCGGCGTGGTGCTGGCGGGGGCGGTACAGGACTTTATGGTGCTGTTTGTTTCGACCCGTCGCGATGGCCGCTCGCTTGGCGAACTGGTTAAAGAGGAGATGGGGCCAACCGCTGGCGTCCTGGCGCTGGTGGCCTGCTTTATGATCATGGTCATCATCCTCGCGGTCCTGGCGATGATCGTGGTGAAAGCGTTGACCCACAGTCCGTGGGGGACATACACCGTCGCCTTTACCATCCCGCTGGCGATCTTTATGGGTATCTATATTCGCTACCTGCGCCCGGGGCGCATCGGCGAGGTGTCGGTGATCGGCCTGGTGATGCTGGTGTTCGCCATCATCTCCGGCGGTTGGGTGGCGGAAAGCCCGACCTGGGCGCCGTGGTTTGATTACACCGGCGTACAGCTGACCTGGATCCTGGTGGGCTACGGCTTTGTCGCCGCGGTACTGCCGGTCTGGCTGCTGCTGGCCCCGCGCGACTACCTCTCCACCTTCCTGAAAATCGGCACCATCGTGGGGCTGGCGATTGGCATTCTGATTATGCGCCCGACCCTGACCATGCCGGCGCTGACCAAATTCGTCGACGGTACCGGCCCGGTGTGGAGCGGCAACCTGTTCCCGTTCCTGTTTATCACCATCGCCTGCGGCGCGGTCTCCGGCTTCCACGCGCTGATCTCCTCCGGCACCACGCCGAAAATGTTGGCCAACGAAGGCCAGGCCTGCTTTATCGGCTACGGTGGTATGTTGATGGAATCCTTCGTCGCCATTATGGCGCTGGTGGCGGCCTGTATTATCGACCCGGGCGTCTACTTCGCGATGAACAGCCCGATGGCGGTGCTGGCGCCGGCGGGAACCACCGATGTGGTGGCCTCGGCGGCGCAGGTGGTGAGCGGCTGGGGCTTTAGCATTACCCCGGATACGCTGCATCAAATCGCCAGCGAGGTGGGTGAACAGTCGATTATCTCCCGCGCCGGCGGCGCGCCAACCCTGGCGGTGGGGATGGCCTACATCCTGCACGGCTCGCTGGGCGGGCTGATGGATGTCTCGTTCTGGTACCACTTCGCCATTCTGTTTGAGGCGCTGTTTATCCTGACGGCGGTTGATGCCGGCACCCGTGCGGCGCGCTTTATGCTGCAGGATCTGCTGGGCGTGATTAGCCCGGGGCTGAAAAAAACCAGTTCGCTGCCGGCCAACCTGCTGGCGACCGCGCTGTGCGTCCTGGCGTGGGGCTACTTCCTGCATCAGGGGGTAGTGGATCCGCTGGGCGGGATTAACACCCTGTGGCCGCTGTTCGGTATCGCCAACCAGATGCTGGCGGGGATGGCGCTGATGCTCTGCGCGGTGGTCCTGTTCAAGATGAAACGCCAGCGCTACGCGTGGGTGGCGCTGCTGCCGACAAGCTGGCTGCTGATTTGTACCCTGACCGCCGGCTGGCAGAAGTCGTTTAGCCCGGATACCAAAGTCGGTTTCCTGGCCATCGCCAATAAATTCCAGGCGATGATCGACAGCGGCAACATTCCGCCGCAATATACCGAATCACAGCTGGCGCAGCTGGTGTTTAACAACCGTCTCGATGCCGGGCTGACCATCTTCTTTATGATTGTGGTGGTGGTGCTGGCGCTGTTCTCGATTAAAACCGCGCTGGCGGCGCTGAAAGAGGATAAACCGACGGCGAAAGAGACGCCGTACCAGGCGATGCCCGCCGATGCGCAAACTATAACCGCGCAGGCGAAGCGCGCGCATTAACCGGTGTGCCGGGTGGCGGCTTCGCCTTACCCGGCCTACATTTCCGATCCTCCTTCTCCCTTTGGGAGAGGGAAACAAAAGAGAAATGACTTATGTTCGACACCCTCTCCAAAGCGGGAAAATATTTAGGCCAGGCGGCGAAGATGATGATCGGCGTGCCGGATTACGATAACTACGTCGAGCACATGCGAATAACCCACCCGGATCAGACGCCGATGACCTATGAAGAATTCTTTCGCGAGCGCCAGGACGCGCGCTACGGCGGCAAGGGCGGGGCGAAGTGCTGTTAACCCTCTTTCGGCAGATAGAGGCTGATCTGCTCCTGGGTACAGCCGTAAATCGCCGCCAGCTTCTCGCGGGTGCGCTTCTGCGGACGGGAGTCCAGCGCTTCCAGCTGCGACACGGCGGACTGGCTGATGCCGAGTTTAGCCGCGACCTCCTGCTGGGATAGCCCGCGCAGGATGCGCCACGCGGCCTGCAGACTGACGTTTTCTTTATGCATCACGTCGCATACTTCGCCTGGTAGCATGACATTATCATAGATGTCTGATTCATAAGGAATATCTTCCCAGTCGCTTTCATCCTCGTCGTCGTACTCCAGCAGAGCCAGGCGCATACGAAAGTAATCGCTGTAAGGAATGACGACATACTGGTCTTTTCCTTCTTCATCCTTGATGTACTGAATAGTCATATTCGGTATCTTCCTCATGAAGGTAGGTGGTGGTGGTTCGGCGTTTAACCGCCACGACGTAGCAGGTATCGCCCGGCGGATCCCCAAAGGTGTAGATGACTCTGTAATCACCTAATCGCAGCCGGTAGTGGTTTTCGGGAGAGGACAATTTTTTGATATCCGAGATAGGTGAAGCTTTATCATCCATCTTTTCCAGCCTGGATTTAATGCGGCTCTTATACCGAGTATCGATTTTAGAAAATTGCTTATCTGCCGTTTTTGACCAGACAATTTTCATCCGTCCCTCCACTGTACGCCCACACAAAATATAAGGAAATAATAAGACTATTAGATAAATTCCGAATTTCTTATGGGGTACTGTAGAGCGGAGAAAAAACGCAGGTAAGAGGCAAAACGCAACCCGTCGAGGCGGCGCGGGAAGGCCTCTGCCGGGCGACAGAGGCTTGCAGAAAATGTGCGATCAGGCGTTCAATCCGCCATCCACGTCCAGCCCCGTACCGGAGATCTGCCCGGCGGCCGGGCTGGCGAGGAAGGTGACCGCCGCGGCGATGTCTTCCGGCTGGCCGTAGTGACCGACCGCAATCATCTGGCGCTGGGCTTCCGCCTGTTCTCCGTCTTCCGGGTTCATATCGCTGTTGGTCGGCCCTGGATGGACAAGGTTAACGGTGATCCCGCGAGGGCCTAAATCACGCGCCAGGCCACGGGTCAGGGCGTTGAGGGCGGACTTGGTCATGGCGTAAACCGCGATGCCCGGCATGGCCACGCGATTAGCCAGACAGCTGCCGATGTTGATGATCCGTCCGCCATCGGCCATATGCACCAGCGCTTCCTGGGTGGCGATGACCACCCCACGAATATTGACGTTGATAAGCGCGTCAATGTCCGCCAGCGTCATGGATTCCAGTGGACCGCCGCGGGCGATCCCTGCGTTGTTGACCAAAATATCCAGCCCGCCGAGGGACCGGGCCGCATGGGTGACGGCATCCTGAATAGCCTGCGCGCTGGCGCTGTCGGCCTGCACCGCCTCGCCGTGCCGACCCAGGGCCTTTATTTCATCGGCGACTGCCTGGGCTTTATCGGCCGATTTTTCATACGTAATAACCACATCGGCACCGGCGCGTGCCAGCGACAGCGCGATTGCGCGACCCAACCCACGGCTGGCGCCGGTAACCAGCGCCTTTTTACCTGTTAAATCGATCTGCATGATGACCTCGTTGCGAGAGTGGTGAGCATCATCATTAGGTATAGACGGTCGGGGCGATTAACGGCTGAAGTATTCCACCTTCTCAAACGCCGCGCGCAGAACCTCAGGGGTTAACGTCACTGGTAAATAGTGAATCGACTCGCCCGGGCGCAGGGTATGGGCAATGACCCGGTCCAGTTCTGTGCGGTTATTGATATCGACCTCCAGTGCCGCCAGGGTGGTCGGCAGGTTAAAGCGCTGATATGCCTGCACTAACTGCGCCAGCACATCGTCCTGAGCAAGCAGGGCGCTCTGTACCAGAATGCCGTAGGCGACTTTGGTACCGTGGAGGAATTTATCCGTCTGCGGCAGCACCGTCAGTCCGTTGTGCACCGCATGGGCGGCGGCGACCCGGGTGTAACGTTCCCCCAGCCCGCCAACCATCCCGCCGCCGGCGATAATCGCCTCTACCACATCGCGAAACGCCTGGGTCAGATCGCCGCGGCGCTGGTCCGCCAGCGCCGTTTCGCTGCTGGCCAGCAGCACGTCGCGGATCGCCAGCGCGCCGTTAATCCCCAGCCGCACGGTGAGCGGCAGCGCCTCCGGTTGCGGCGCCAGCACCACTGCCTCATACCATTTGGCTAAGGTGTCGCCAATGCCCGCCAGCAGGTACTCCGCCGGGGCGTTGAGAATGATGCGCGGCTCGACCAGCACCAGGAAGTTGGCGTCATCGAAGATCTCAAAATTCAGGGCCTGTCCGGCGTCGCTGTACCACACCGACAGCGGCGTCCACGCCGCGCAGGTGGCGGCGATGGTCGGGATGGCCACCAGCGGTACCCCCAGGCGACGGGCCAGCACTTTCGCGCTGTCGAGCAGCGCGCCGCCGCCGACGCCAATCACTACCGCCCGATCGTCACCGGAGGCCTGCACCAGCGCCGCCACGTCGCGTTCGCTGCAGTGGCCGGTAAAGCGGATCTTTTTTGCATCCGGCAGGTGGAAGGCCGCCGGCAGAAAAGGTTCGGCGCCGGCCAGGGCGCGCTCGCCATAGACCCACACCGCCCGCGAGAGCTGGTCGGCGCTGAAAAAATCGCTCAGCCGCTCAAGGCTGCCAGGGTGGGAGAAATAGTTGGCCGGGCCGGGTACGACGCGGATATCGCTGTTGCTCATGGAAGCTGTCCTTATAGGTGTTGGGCTAAACTGATGTTATGTCTGGACATCCAGATGGCTAATATTATTTCGTTGTATCTTATGCTTTTTACGCAGTTGTCAGCCAGCGGCGGCTATGAAAAATTCGTTAAATCAGAAGATTAATTACCGCACGGGAACAGTGATGAGCGCGAACCGCCTTGAGATGCATAACATTAGCCTGGCCTTCTCCGGCTTTCAGGCACTGAACAAGGTGGACTTTACCCTTCATGGCGGGTCGGTGCATGCCCTGACCGGGGCCAACGGCGCGGGTAAGTCGACGCTGATGGCGGTGCTGTGCGGCACCCACGCTCATTATGAAGGCGAGGTGACGATCAACAACCAGCCGGTCATCATTCGTTCGCCGCGGGATGCTAAACAGCTGGGGATCCACCTGGTGCAGCAGGAGGTGGATGTGGCGCTGGTGCCGGGCCTGAGCATTGCGGAAAACATCATGCTGGACAGGCTGGCGGAGCCGGGCATGGCGTTTCGCTGGTCGCGGGTTCGGCAGCTGGCGCGCGAGGCGCTGGCGCAGCTGGACGTGGCGCTGGACGTCAGGCGCTCTATTGACAGCTGCACGCTCGCCGAAAAACAGCAAATCCTGCTGGCTCGCGCTCTGTCGCACCATTGCCGCTTTTTGATCCTCGATGAGCCCACCGCGCCGCTGGATCAGCATGAAAGTGAGCGCCTGTTTGCGGTAGTACGCCGTCTGCAGCAGCAGGGGATCGGGGTGGTGTTTATTTCGCATCGTATCCATGAACTGAAGGCGATCTGCGACACCCTGACGGTGCTGCGCGACGGGCGGCTGATTGAGAGCGGCCCGATGGCGCCGCTGAGCGGCGAACAGATCGTCGAAAAGATGCTGGGCCACGAGCTGAGCGATATCTTCCCACCGCCGCGCCCGCCGCACGGCGAAGAGGTGCTGCTGCAGATTGACGGTTTGCATGATGAGGCGCTGCTGCAGGATATTTCGCTGCGTCTGCGGAAGGGGGAAATTCTGGGTATCGCCGGGCTGGCCGGCGCGGGCAAAACCGAGCTGTGCAAAGCGCTGTTCGGCGCCAGCAAAAGCCGGGTGCAGCGTGGCGAGCTGAACGGCCAGCCGTGGCGACCGCGCGATCCTGCCGACTCGGTGGGGCGCGGCCTGGCGCTAGTCCCGGAGGAGCGGCGCAAAGAGGGCATTTTCATCGAAGAGCCGATCGCGATGAACCTGGCGGTCAGCGCCGATAACAGCTTTTCGCGCTGGAGCCTGTTTGGCCATCGGCAGGCCTGGCGCTGGGCGGAGGAGGTGATTGCCCGCCTCGGCGTGCGCGCCACTGGCCCGGGGCAGATGCTGCGCCGTCTTTCCGGCGGCAACCAGCAGAAGGTGGCCATTGGCAAATGGCTGCGCAGTCATGCCAATGTTTTGATTTTTGACGAACCGACCAAAGGGGTCGATGTGAAAGCGAAAACCGATCTGTTCATGCTGATCGATGGTCTGGCGCGGGAAGGCAAAGGGGTGATTTATGCCTCGGGTGAATTCGCCGAGCTGGTCGGTTTATGCGACCGCATCTGCGTGCTATGGGACGGACGGATTGTGGCGGAGATCCCCGGCGCGGAAGCCCGGGAAGAGACGTTGCTTTATTATTCAACCGGAGGAGCGGCAGCGTGAGCAAGGCCCTGGCAGTAAACGCGACGGTATCGGGCCGTCAGCGATTTTTTGATTTTCTCTATAAGTGGGGCATGTTGCTGACCGTGGTGCTGCTGGTGGCGGTCTTTGGCCTCGCCTCGGACAACTTCCTTGATCCGTTCAACATCATCAACATTCTGCGCTCGATCGCAATTGTCACGGTGATTGCCATCGGGGTGTCGATTTCTCTCACCATTGGCGGCTTTGATCTGTCAGTGGGATCGACGGCATCGCTGGCTAACGCGCTGGTGATTTCCCTGTTTGTCTGGCATGGCCTGGGGACCACCGAAGCGATTCTGATCACCCTCGCGCTCTGCACCCTGGTGGGGCTGTTTAACGCCTTTCTGATCGTGGTGCTGCGCATTCCTGACATGCTCGCCACCCTGGCCAGCCTGTTTGTGATTCAGGGCGTGGCGATGACCTACAGCTACGGCGGTTCGATTACTGAAAACATGGTGCTGCCGAGCGGCGAGATGGCGGAAGGCACTATCCCGGCGGCCTTTGGCGCGCTGGGGCAGGTGCCGACCATCGTCATCATCATGCTGGTGGTGACGCTGGTCGCCCAGCTGGCACTGTCGTTCACCACCCACGGACGGCGGATGTACGCCATCGGCGGCAACCCGGAGGCCGCGCGGCTCTCCGGCCTGCGGATCACTCGTTACAAAGTCGCAGCATACGTGATTGCCTCGCTGCTGGCCGGGCTGGGCGGCATTCTGCTGGCCTCGCGTATCGGATCCTCGCAGGTCAACGCCGGCGGCGGCTATCTGATGGACGCGGTGGCGGCGGCCTGGATCGGCTTTTCGCTGGCGGGCTCCGGTAAACCGAACGCCCTGGGGACGCTGGTGGGGGCGGTGATCCTCGGCGTGCTCTCCAACGGGCTGGTGATGCTCTCGGTGCCGTATTACGCGATGGACATTATTAAAGGGTTGGTCCTGGCTGGCGCGCTGGCACTGACCTATTTTCAGCGCCGTACTTAACATTTTACAGGGTAAACAGCATGAAAAAGATCGCACTCTCTCTGATGACGCTGGGTCTGCTGCAGTCGACGGCGGCGCTGGCCACTGCCCCGACGCCGGTGCCGGCGGCGATTGCCGAGCACAGCGGCCCGATCCGTATTGCGGTGATCCGCAACCTGGGGTCTGACGATAACACCACCCAGTTTGTCTCCGGGGCGCTGCAGGAAGGCAAAAAGCTCGGTTTCAAAATCAGCACCTTCCTGAGCAACGGCGATGACGCCAAATTCCAGGACTTCGTCAACCAGGCCATCAGCCAGAAATACGATGGCATTATTCTCTCCCAGGGGCGTGACCCGTATTCCACCGCCCTGGTGAAGAAGGCGGTGGATGCCGGGATCAAAGTGGCGGTGTTCGATACCGCGGTGAGCAGTGAGATCCCCGGGGTGACGGTCAGTCAGCAGGATGACGCGTCGCTGACCGAGCTCTCTTTTGGCCAGCTGGTGAAAGACTTCAACGGCAAGGCCAACATCGTCAAGTTGTGGGTGGCGGGCTTCCCGCCGATGGAGCGCCGTCAGGCGGCTTACCAGACGCTGCTGAAGCAAAATCCGGGGATTAAAGAGCTGGAGTCGATCGGCGCCGTGTCATCCGATGTGCAGGGCGACACTGCCAACAAGGTGGGGGCGATCCTCGCCAAGTATCCGAAAGGGAAAATCGACGCGATCTGGGGCACCTGGGATGCCTTTAGCCAGGGGGCCTATAAAGCGCTGAAAGAGAATGGCCGCACCGAGATCAAACTCTACAGCATTGATATTTCCAACCAGGATCTGCAGCTGATGCGCGAAGCCGGCAGCCCATGGAAGGTGAGCGTGGCGGTGGATCCGAAGCTTATCGGCGCGACCAACGTGCGGCTGATCGCCAATAAGATCGCCGGCGAGCCGACGCCAGCCACCTACGACTTCAAGGCGGCGGCGATCCCGCAGGCGCTGCTGGCGGCCCAGCCGGGGGCGGTGAACGTGGCGTCGCTGGGGAAAATTATCCCTGGCTGGGGCCAGACCGAAGACTTTATCGCGCCGTGGTTCGCGACGCTGGAAGCGAAAAACAAATAAAATCAAGCCGGGTGGCGGTGGGCGGCGGCCTGGTGCCCTCACCCCGGCCCTCTTCCGCAGGGAGAGGGGGAAAACCATGCCACCGGGCGAGAGGGATCCCCTATGTCAGCATTACCTTCCCCCGAATACAGCCGCAATATGCGGCTGATTGGCCATAGCGATCAGGGCGGTCGTCCGGACGGCGTGCAGCTGATGGTGCACCGCGGATTCGCCTATATCGGCCATATGGTGTCGCAGGGCTTTTCCGTGGTCGATGTTCGCGATCCGACCCGGCCCACCACCGTCAACTATATTGCCGCGCCGCCGGGCACCTGGAACGTGCATCTGCAGGCGCATGACGATCTGCTGCTGGTGATCAACGCCCGGGATCTGTTTGCCGACGCCCGTTTTGCTGATGAGAAGGTCTACTACACCCGCTCGGTGGGCGACACGGTCAGCGATGTGCAGGACAAGGGCTGGAGCGCCGGGCTGCGCATCTTTGATATTTCCACTCCCGCGCAGCCGCGGGAAATCAGTTTCCTGTCGCTTAACGGTATCGGTATTCACCGCATCTGGTACGTCGGCGGCCGCTGGGCGTATGTGTCCGCGTTGATCGACGGTTTTACTGACTACATCTTCCTGACCATCGATCTGGCCGATCCGCGTAAGCCCGAAGTGGCCGGGCGCTGGTGGCTGCCGGGGATGCACCAGGCGGGCGGTGAAACACCGGACTGGCCGCAGGGCAAACGCTATGCGCTGCATCACGCCATTATTGCCGGGGATACCGCCTACGGCAGCTGGCGCGACGGCGGCCTGACGCTGCTGGATGTCAAAGACCGTACCCAGCCGACGCTGATTAGCCATCGCAACTGGAGCCCGCCGTTCGGCGGCGGGACGCATACCGCGCTGCCGCTGCCGGATCGTGACCTGCTGGTGGTGCTTGACGAAGCGGTGCTCGACAATCAGGAGGACGGTGAGAAGCTGATCTGGCTGTTTGATATCCGCGAGCCGGCGAACCCGGTGAGCATCTCGACTTTCCCACAGCCGGATGAAATCGACTATGTGGCGAAAGGGGCGCATTTCGGTCCGCACAACCTGCATGAGAATCGTCCCGGCAGCTTTGTCAGCTCAACGCTGATTTTTGCCACTTATCAGAATGCCGGCGTGCGGGCTTACGATATTTCCAACCCGTATCGTCCGCTGGAGACCGGGGCGCTGGTGCCGGCGGCGCCGAAGACGATGATGGATACCCGTCCCGGCCGCCCGCAGGTGATCCAGTCCTGCGATGTGTTTGTCGATGCGCAGGGCATTATCTACAGCACCGATTACAACGGCGGGCTGTCGGTGATTGAGTATCTGGGATGAGGACAAGGTAAACGCAAAATTGTGCTCGCATGTCTGCCGGGTGGCGGCTTTCGCCTTACCCGGCCT
>NZ_KV793012.1:536483-606533 GCF_001808325.1 Klebsiella sp. HMSC16C06 | reverse complement strand
TGCCGGGTGGCGGCTTTCGCCTTACCCGGCCTACAAAAGACTGCAAGATCAAACCGTCATGCGGTTATCTGTAGGCCCGCGCAAGCGCAGCGCCGCCGGGCAATCCCTGATGATTGCACTTTTTTAGGGTTTGCTCCCTCTCCCTGTGGGAGAGGGTTGGGGTGAGGGCAAGGTAAACGCAAAAAGGCAATGACAATGGCCTTTTTTAGGGTGTGCTCCCTCTCCCTATGGGAGAGGGCCGGGGTGAGGGAAAACAGGCGCACTCAGCTGTACTGGCGTACCCGCGCCAGCAGCTCGTCGACGCTGTCGATACGCTCGGCCAGCACAATCAGCGCTTTGCCGAGGGTAATGGCGTGGCGCAGGCATTCATGGCGCATGGCGTCGTCCTGGATAGTGTCGATATCCGCGACGTGCGACAGTCCGACGCTGCGGCGGATCAGTTCGCTGCCGCAGAAGCCAACCGCGTCGGCCCAGACTTTCTTCAGAAAGGCGGAAGCGTAGCCGGGGTAAGCCAGGGCCGCGTCGCGGGTTTTCTCCGCCGCCAGCGCCTGGAAGCGTTCGGCGAAGGTGGTCCACAGCTGGTGGATATCGTTCAGTCGCTGCTCGCGTGCGGCGGCGGCGTCGCGAATGCCGAGCTGGCCCGGCAGGCCGCAGTAGTTAAGCAGCAAGTTGCCGATGGCGGTGCCGATATCGAAACCAATGGGGCCGAAATAGCCGAACTCGGCGTCGATGGCCTTCAGGCTGCCTTCGGCAACGAAGATCGACCCGCTGTGGATATCGCCGTGCAGCAGCGCTTCCGCATGGGCAAAGAAACGATGCTTCAGCGCCGCCACCGCCAGCTTTAGCTGGGCGTCGTCGCGCAGGGCGGCGACATCGGCCTCCAGCTCCGCCGGGTAGTTATTGCGCTCGTGGATCTGATACGGGTCGTTAAAGAACAGATCCTCGGTGATCTCGCACATCGCCGGGTTACTAAACTGCGCCACCTGCGCTTTTTTCTCGTGGGGATGGAGATAGAAATCGCTGGTGTGGAACAGCACCTGCGCCAGATAGTCGCCAAGCTGGCGGGCCGCCTGCGGGTAGTAGACGTTAGCGATAAGCTCCCCGCGCCAGATGCGGTGGTCGGAAAGATCTTCCATCACCATCACCGCCAGCTCGGGATCAAAGTGATGGATTTTTACCGTGTGCTGCGGGCTGTGCTGATAGTGGGCGACCAGGGTCTGCGCTTCCAGACGGGCGCGGTCGAGGGTCAGGGGCCAGGATTCGCCGACACAGCGCACGTAGGGCAGGGCCTGTTTGACGATCGCCCGGCTGACGCCCTGGCGATCGAACACTTTAAACACCAGATTGAGGTTGCCATCGCCCACTTCCTGCGCGCTGACCAGCTCAGATGGGTTGTCGATGCCGGCGAACTGCTGCGCGTAAGCCACGGCATCGTGGGCGGTGAAGGTATGGTATTGCGACATTGCCTCGATCCTCGAATTCTGATTAAGCCGTTCAGACGTCTATACTTCTGGATTCCATCCTGACACAATGTGATACAACAACGCAACAGGGATTTAACGACATGCAGACATTACAGACCACCAGCCTGCGGGTGAGTGAAAATCAGCTTTTTATTCTCGACCAGCAGGCCTTGCCGCAGGAAAAACGCTGGCTGGCGGCGGATAACGTTGCGCTGCTGGTGGACCATATTCATGCCCTGCGGGTGCGCGGCGCGCCGCTGATTGGCCTGTCCGCCAGCCTGCTGCTGGCTCTGCTGGCCCAGCGCGGCCTGAACCGGGATGCACTCCAGCAGGCGCTGGAGACGCTGCGCGCGGCGCGGCCGACGGCGGTCAACCTGATGAATAATCTGGATCGCATGAAGCAGGCGCTGGCCCGGGAAGATTACCCGCAGGCGCTGGAAGCGGAAGCTTTGCGTCTGGTCGAAGAAGATAAACAGCTGTGCGACCGCATCGCTGAGGCGGGCAGTGCGCTGGTGAAGCCCGGCAGTCGACTGCTGACCCATTGCAACACCGGTGGCCTGGCGACTGCCGGGGTGGGGACCGCCCTGGGGGTTATCGCGCTGGCGCACCGGCAGGGAAAGGTGGCCAGCGTGTGGGTCGATGAAACCCGGCCACTGCTGCAGGGCGGACGTTTAACCGCCTGGGAGCTGGGCGAGCTGGGCGTGCCGTATCAGTTGATCACCGATTCAATGGCCGCCAGCCTGATGGCGCAGGGGCAGGTGGATGCGGTGTGGGTCGGCGCCGACCGTATCGCTGCCAACGGCGACGTGGCGAATAAAATCGGCACCTATTCCCTGGCGGTTTTGGCCCATTATCACCAGATCCCGTTTTACGTCGCTGCCCCGCAGACCACCCTCGACCGCCATTGCCCGAACGGCGCGGCGATCCCCATTGAGCAGCGCGCGGCGGCGGAAGTGACCGGGGTGGCGGGCAGCTTCGGCGCGGTACAGTGGGCGCCGACGGGGGCTGCCGTTTACAATCCGGCGTTCGACGTCACGCCTGCTGGGCTGGTGAGCGGCTGGGTGCTGGACAGCGGGGTGGTCACCCCGGCGCAGGTCGCCGCCGGGGCGTTTGCGCCGGACAATGGATAGCCGACACCGTGCCGGGCCTGGAAAAAATGGCTTTCCCGGGCCCGGGCAAGCGCTGCATTGCTACGGCAGGACCATGGCTACCGCCGGGGCGGATGACCGGTCGATACGCTGACCGAGGGCGGTAATAGCCGCCTGGAAGGGACACAGCGTACCGACGTCGGTCTGACGGCAGCCCGGCTGACGCCACTCCTGACGCAGCATCGGGTGCTGCGCGTCCGGCGTCTGCAGACGACGCAGGTCGTCGAGGCCTTGCGCCTGGAAATAGACCCGCAGATAGCGTTCCCCGCTCTTCGCGTTGCGCCAGCGCTCCAGCACCAGGCTACTGCCCGGCGGGATATTTCCCCGGCTGTAACCCGGCAGCTGCCAGCTAAAGTTCATCAGCGTGCGCACCATGGCGATATTGGTGTCATGGGCCACCAGCAGCAGCCAGCGTACGTTCGGGGTCGCCTCCGGTTTGACGCCGTCGAGCATGGCGTTGAGCAGCACCGACCCGCGTTTTTGCGCGGTATACAGCACGTCGTTACTCAGATCGTAGTTTTCCGTTAACAGCGGCAGCAGGGCGGTGATCTGCCTGGCCTGGGTGATCTTGCCCCACGCCAGCTGGCTGAGAGGCAGGTTTTCACTCCAGCCGAGACGCAGCGTCTCCACCATATTGGCCATCACGCTCAGTCCGCTAATAGTGGTTTTCCCGCTTTTGCTCTGCTCCACCTGCCAGGGGGTGTCGAAGATCGGGCAGGGTTTATCGGCCTGACAAACCGCCTGTTGCAATAGCTGGATGGCCGGCGCCAGCGCCTGCCGACGCTGCGCCAGATCCCCGGCCTTCTCTTTCACCGCCGCCAGCTGGCGGGCGGGGTCGGTTTGCGTGGCGGCGAACTTGTCGGTCTGAAACAGGGGATCGGCATCCCCGCTGACATAATGGATAGCGACGCCGCAGCCGGGGAAGGCGCCATCCACCAGCGCCTGGGCGGTCGCCCGCGTCCGCTGCAGCGGGCTGGCGCGCACGTAAATCGACTCCGCCGTCGGGCATCCCGCCTGCAGCAGCCCGAGCTGGCGATAGTGCTGGCCTTCCTCACGCCCTTTGTTGACCACGGCGGCATAGCCATGGCCGGTGAGCTCGCCGTCATGGGTGGTCCACTCGGTCCACGGTCGGCCGGTGGCGGCCTCGATGGCTTCCCGGTTGCCGGCCGTCGGCGGACGAATACCGTGGCGGCTGAGCTCGACCACTTTCTCCAGCTGCCAGTCCGCGGCGGCGGCAGATTGCAGCGCCAGCAGCGGCAGCGCGCAGGCGATAAACAGGCGTAACAGCCCCTGATGTCTTGCAGGCATCATATCTTCTTCCTTATGCGTTAATCGGTTATGAGGAGAACGAGGTCTGCCGTTCGACGGCATGGCGCCGGGCGACGATGGCGGCAGTGGTAAAACAGAGTAGCGCGGAACCCAGACCGGTACCCACCCAGAACAGCGCCAACGTGCTGAAATCATACAGCGTTTTGCCGTTCTCAAGGATAGCCGTTTTATCAATAATGATCCCGGTGAGAAACTCGCCCAGGCCGGCGCCGGCGTAGCTGGCGATGCCGATGGTGCCGAGCGCGGCCCCGGCGGCTTTGCGCGAGGAGATATCGACGGCGATCAGCCCGCCGAGGAAGCAGGTCAGAGCGCCAATGGTGGCCCCGAAGATAACCATCGCCAGAATGTCAGTGTAATAATTGTGCGGCGACCAGAGCATCAGGGCGAAGCCGGCGGTGTTCAGCAGGCTGATAAACCCGGCCATCACGCTGCGGTTGCGTGGGAAAAAGCGGTCGGAGAGCATGCCTGCGATGATGGTCCCGGCGATGCCGGCGATGGCGTTGACGCCGATAATCCCGGACGCCTCCAGCGTGGAATAAGCTTTATCCTGCTCGAGAAAGAAGATCCCCCACGAGTTGACGGCGTAGCGGTCGATGTACATAAAGGCGGAGGCGAGGGCGAGGGTCCACAGCGCCGGGTTGCGCAGCGCCAGCAGCTGGTTTTTAAACACTGAGCCGCGGGCTTCGGCCTCCTCCTGCGGTTCATCGCGGATGACGTTGATGGACGGGAAGCCACTGCTCTGCGGCGAATCGTGCATGAACAGCACCAGCAGCACCACCCCGGCGGCGCCGAGCGCGGCGGTGGACAGGTAGCCCATCTGCCAGCCAAATCCGGCGATCACTGCGGCGATCACCATATAGGTCACCGCCTCGCCGATATTATGCGCCGTCGACCAGATGCCATAGAAGGTGCCGCGCTCCTTAACGCCGTACCAGCGCGCCAGCGAGACCGCGCAGGGGCCGACGCCCATCGACTGCGCCCAACCGTTGATCCCCCAGAAGATGGCCAGCAGCAGGGCGTTGGTGGTCATCCCCATCATCAGGTTCATCCCGGCGCTGAGCAATAAACCGAGGCTCATATAACGCACCACGTTGGCGTGATCGGCGATAAAGCCGTTGACCAGTTTGCCGATGGCGTAGCTGAAGAACAGGGTAGAGCCGATCATGCCCAGCTCCGTCGGAGTGATCCCCAGCTCCACCAGCGCGCTTTTGGCGACGGTGAAGGATAACCGGCAGACGTAAAAGGTGACGTAGGCCAGGGTCATGGCGATAAAGGTTTGCCAGCGCACCCGGCGAAAACGCTGTTCATCAAACGCGGCGCCCGCTTTCGGCGGCGACGCCCGGAAAAAAGCGATAATTCCAGACATAGGTGGTTCTCCGCAGGTCGGAGGCCTGACTGATTGATGTGGTTCGTCCGTGAGTGAAGTTATCGTTACTGTGTAGAGTACATAATCAGAGATAGCCTGACCCGTAAGGGTTAATGTAAGGGTTGTGGGATCATCTTTTTCAGCTGCGGGTAGAGCGTCTGGCTGGCCAGCAGCAGCGGATTGCCGCGCTGGATCCCCTCCTGCGCCAGAAAATCGTTGCTGGCGCCGCCCGCTTCGCGCATCAGCACCAGCCCCGGCAGGGCGTCCCACGGGTTCATGTGCGGCTCGTAGTAGCCAATCAACCGGCCCGCCGCCGCCCAGGCGCTCATCAACGCCCCGGAACCGTTGCGGATAAACATGCCGCCGTCGCTGAGCAGCGCCTGCAGAAACGGCAGAAAGTCCGCCGGGGTGACGCGATGCGAGGTGCCGACGCCCATCACGCCCTCTTTGACCGTCGTCGCGGGGTGTGGACGGATCGGGGCGTCGTTGAGCCAGGCGCCATGGCCCCGCAGGGCGTGAAACAGCTCGCGATGGTTGGGGTCGTAGACCACGCCGATGACCGGTTCGCCGTCGGCGACGATCGCCAGCGACAGGCACCAGGTGTGCAGGCCGTTGAGGAAACAGCTGGTGCCATCGATGGGGTCGACCACCCACAGGATCCGGGCGTCGGGCAGGCGGGTGCCGCTCTCTTCGCCGAGAAAGCCATCTTGCGGAAACGCGCTCTGAATGCGCTGTTTGACAAAGGCCTCCACCCGTTTGTCGGCCACGCTGACCACATCCTGCAGGTCATCGCCTTTATGGTCGACGGTCAGCGCCTCGCGCTGTTGATAATATTCAAACGCCAGCTCAGCCCCCGCTTTCGCCAGCTCGCAGGCCAGACGGTAGCGGGCCTGTAGCGCTTCTGATTCCTGAGATTGCATAGTGACTCCCTATTTTGCACACGTGTGCATTTTGCGTGAAAAAAACAGCCCCGAAGGGCCGAATGAGTGTGGCCGGGTTTCGCAGAAGATTCTGTGATCGCTCCAGCATAAAATGATTTTTTCATTTCGCACTATGACGAATAATTAGTTTCACCGGCACTTCGCGATGGCGTGAGGGCAGGCTGAAGCGGGCGATCCGCGTCATCAACAGATCCACCGCGTGGTGCGCCAGCAGGGCGGTATTCTGCTGGACGGTGGTGAGCTGATAGGGCTGCCAGTCCGCCTGCGGGATATCGTCAAAGCCGACGATGGCCGGCAGCGGGGTGGGGGCGTCCCGCAGGCCATCCAGGGCGCCCAGCGCCAGCATATCGGTGGCGCAGAACAGCGCCTGCACTCCGGGGTTTTCAGCAACCAATTCTCTGGCGGCCTGGTAGCCGGCCTGATAGCCGCCGCCGTCGCAGAAGCGGCTGATCACCGCCATACCCGACGTCCGGGCGATGAAAGCGTCATAGCGCTGGCGGGTGCTGAAGTTCTCGCGATTTTCGCCAATAAAGCCAACCTGCTGCCAGCCTCGACGACTAAACAGATCCGCCACCAGCTTCGCCCCCTGGGCATTATCGCTGCACACCCGATCGCAGCCGGCGAGGTCCGCATGGCGGTTGATCAGGGTGACGGGGATCTTGCGCGCCAGATACTCTTCCGCCAGCGACAGCGGCGGCGCGCCGGAGGTGATGATCACCCCGGCGACGTGATAGCTCAGCAGTTGTTTAAGCGAGGGGGCGAGCTGCTGCGGATCGTCAGCGTTCATCAGCAGCGGCATAAAGCCATTGAGCGCCAGCTGATGGACCAGCGGCGCCAGCAGTTTGCTGCGAAACGGGTTGTCGAAACCGGCGGTGACGATGCCGATAAAATTACTGCTGCCAGTGATCATCGTCCGGGCGATGATATTCACCTGATAGCCCAGGGCTTCCGCGGCGCTCAGCACCTTCTGCCGGGTCTTCTCCGACACCGAGGCGCCGGGGGTGAAGGTGCGGGAGACCGCCGAGCGCGAGACGCCGGCCAGTCTGGCCACGTCCTCGGCCTTAATCCATTTTTTATCGCTCATCGTCGTTTCGCGCCGTCTGTTTTCCAGGAAGCCGACGCCCGGGCGGGCGTCGGTCACGCACACTGCCTGAAAAGGTATCACAGAAAGGCGCCGACGCGCAGCGCCTTGCGCCCTATGCCGGGTAGCGGATGTGCTCCACCTCACGCTGCAAAATCACCTTGCCGTGGCGAATGGAGGTCAGCACCCGTGCCTGACGACGGACGGCCTCGTAGTCGTTTTCCGCATCGAGGATCAGCAGGTTCGCCGGGCGGCCTTCGGCGAGGCCGTAGTTATCGCCCAGACACAGCGCCCGGGCGCTGTTGTCGGTGACGAAGTCGAGGCAGCGCTGCAGATCGTCATAGCCGAGCATATGGCAGATGTGCAGCCCGGCATCCAGAATGCGCAGGATATTGCCGTTCCCCAGCGGGTACCACGGATCCTGAATCGAGTCCTGGGCAAAGCAGACGTTGATGCCGGCGCGATCCAGCTCCGCCACCCGGGTGACGCCGCGCCGTTTCGGCCAGCTGTCAAACCGGCCCTGCAGATGAATGCTTTCGGTCGGGCAGGAGATGAAGTTGATGCCCGAGGCTTTCAGCAGGCGAAACAGCTTTGAGCAGTAGGCGTTATCATAAGAGCCCATCGCGCAGGTGTGGCTGGCGGTGACCTGCGCCCCCATGCCGCGCACCCGCGCCTCCTCCGCCAGTACTTCAAGGAAACGCGATTGCGGATCGTCGATTTCATCGCAGTGGACATCCACCAGGCGGCCGTAACGCTGGGCGAGGTCCATCAAAAACATCACCGAGCTGACCCCTTTGTCGCGGGTGTTCTCATAGTGCGGAATGCCGCCCACCACGTCGGCGCCCATCTCGATGGCGCGGGTCATGAGTCCGCGGCCGTCGGGGTACGATTCGATTCCCTCCTGCGGGAAGGCGACAATCTGCAGATCGATAAGATCGGCGGCCTCTTGTTTCACCGCCAGCAGCGCCTTCAGGGCCGCCAGCGACGGATCGGTGACATCCACATGGGTCCGGACGTGCTGGACGCCGAAGTCGCGCAGCATGCCGATGGTTTTCAGCGCCCGCTGGCGGGTGTCCTCCGGGGTAATACTCGCTTTGCGCTGGCTCCAGCGGGTGATGCCTTCAAACAGGGTGCCGCTGCGGTTCCACTCCGGCTCGCCCGCGGTGAGGGTGGCGTCAAGATGGATATGCGGCTCGACGAAGGGCGGGATCGCCAGCCGGCCCTGGGCGTCGATATCCCCGGCGTCGGCACTCTGCATCGCGGCCTGGGCGGAGATGCGGTGAATCATCCCGTCCTGCAGGTCAAGGGTAAACAGCGCCTCCTGGCGGCGCAGGCGAGCGTTAATAATTTTCATGGTGGGTCCTGTAAATGGTTTTGCGATAAACGCCAGATCACCAGCGCGACCGAGGCGTTGAGATGAAACTGGGGGTGGCTGACCGGGTAGCCGGTCAGTTTTTCAATACGTTGGATGCGCTGATGCAATGTGTTGCGATGCAGGCCCAGCCGGTCGGCGGCCCGCACCACGTTGCCGTTCTCCTGCAGCAGCGTCTCGAGGGTCTCCAGCAGCAGCCATGGCGCTTTGCGGCCCGGCTCGATCAGGCAGCCCAGGGTGTCGTGCATAAAATCGTTGAGCAGCGCCGGGTCGCTGACCGCGGACAGCAATTTGATAAACCCCAACTGCTGATAGTCGCTGATACGCTGGGTCGGCCGCAGGGTATCGCACAGATCCAGCGCCTGGCGCGCCTGCGACAGCGCCCGCGGGTAACCCTGCAGCTGCCTGACCGGTGCGGAGAGGCCGCAGAGCAGCGACAAACCCTCCTCTCCGTCCGCCAGCGCCTGCAGCCACTGCTGCAGCCATTTTTTCTGCTGAAAGCCTTCCCCCTCCTCATCCGGCAGCAGGAAAAGAAACATATTGCTGCGCTCCAGCAGCGGGAAGGGGTTGCCCTGCTGGTTGAGCTGCTGCTGCAGCTGCTGACGCACGCTGCGGTGGGCCTGCAGCAGCCAGGCTTCGGCCTGCTCGGGCGGGAACTGGCGAAACAGGCGGGACAGCCCCTCCAGACGCAGCGCCGCCAGCCGCAGCGGACGGGTAAAATCGAGCTGCTGATGGAGGGCGCGCTGATGGAGCATCTGCAGATCCGGATAGTCGCCGGTGACCAGCTGCATCAGAATGTCGCGCTGTGACTGCAGGGCGTTTTCACTGCGGACCAGCGCGGTGCCGATGCGCTCGGTGACAATTACCATCTTCAGCAGGTAGGGCTGCTCAATCAGCGGAATGCCCAGCTCGTCGGCAAGGGCGATCAGCGTGGCGGGAATGGCGTGGATATAGGCCTCGCCGGTGAGGATCACCATCCCGGCGATGCCGCGCTGTTTTCCCTCCATCAGCAACTGGATCAGGTTGGCTTCATCACGGGGATGGTTGATGCCGGTAATAAAGACCAGCTCGCCGCCCATGATCCACTCGGCGATATGTTCATTTTCCGCCACGTAGTACCAGCGTACGGCCCGCTGCAGCCCTTGCTTTCCCGCCCGCAGACGCAGGGCGGAGAGTCCCTCAAGGGCCAGCAGTTCGCTGACCGTCAGGCTCATGGCTCCTGCTCCGCGACGGCGGCAGGCTGGCGTTTGCTTAGCAGGCTCAGGACGATATAGACCAGCGCGGAGACGGTGATCCCCACCAGCGGCGCGATCCACGGTGACAGATAAGCCACCACCGCGCCGGCGGCGTAGGCGCCGAGTCCCAGCCAGTTAAAACGCGGCAGGCGGGCGTTCTGCAGCAGGGGATAGCGCCCGCCGCGGGCGAACCAGTAGTCGGCGAGGATCACCCCGCCAATGGGCGGAATAATACTGCCCAGCAGCACAAGGAAGGGGATCAGCATTTCATACATACCGCCAATAGCGAGCACAATGCCCACCCCGGCGGCGGCGAGGGTCAGCGTCCGGCGACGTTCGCTGCGCAGCAGATGGCAGGCGGCGGCGGAGACGTTATAGATGGTGGGTCCCTGAATGGTCAGCAGGTTGAGACACAGCATGATCACCGCGGCGACCGACAGCCCCTGCAGGATCAGGACTTCCACAATATCGGCCTGTTGATAAACGATGGCGCACCAGGCGCCGGCGACGATCATCAGCCCGTTGCCGATGAGGAAGCTGCCCATGCTGGCGAGAATGGCGGTCCGGCTGGAGTTAGCCAGCCGGGTCCAGTTCGTCGCCTGGGTGGCGCCGCTGGCGAAGGTCCCGAAGACCATGGTGATGGCCGCCGACCAGGTCATGGTGTCGCTCGGCGCAATGCGGGTCATCGCCTGCCAGCCGCCGGCGTGGTGCAGCGCCAGATACATGGAGACCATCAGCAGCACAAACATCAATGGCACCGACAGGCGCGACAGCGCGTCCAGTCCCTTGTAGCCCACCAGCGCGGTGACGCAGAACAAAATGCCAAACAGCACCATCAGCGGCTGGGTCAGCGCCTCGGGCAGGGCGAGGATCTTCACCAGCGAGATAGCGACCGTGGCGGTCCCCCATGCGTACCAGCCCAGCTCGGCAAAACCAAGAATAAAATCGGCCAGCTTGCTGCCGATCTCCCCGAAGCAGAACCGGCCCATCAGCACCGTATTCAGGCCGCTGCGCGCGGCGATCCAGCCCAGCGACGCGGCATAGAGGGCCAGCAAGGCGTTGCCGATGACGGCTATCCACAGCAGATTGACGATGGAAAAGGAGACGCCGAGTTTGCCGCCGGCAAACATCGTGCCGGTGAAAAAGGTAAAGCTGAACAACACCATGGCGATGGAAAATACGCCTTTGCGTCCGGCGGCGGGCGCTTCGACGAGGGGAAAATCATTGCTGTTTGACATCCTGGAACCTCTGGCTGGTAGATGGGCGGTGATAGCCGGAAGTAGCAAGAGATGTGCCAGGAAAAACCGGGCACGGGGAATATCACAGGATGTGCACAGTGCACAGTAATGAGGAGGTAAAGAGGAGGAGATGCCATTTTAGTGGGCATCCTGCCATGTTTTGCACCAGTCCAGGGCAGAAGAGGGCGGTGAGCGCATCCCTGGCGCAGGAGGAGAATTTCAGCCAGGGCGATCCGCCAGTTTTTGGCCAGAGAGTAGTGGAGAATAGCGGTGTACTGAAAACGGTTGGTTAAATCACTGTGAATAAGGGTTATTTAATATGCATTTATGATATAACCATTTGTCTTGTGTGTGTTTCCTGAAATATTGTCCCCTCCGGTTAGCGGTGTTAGTATCGGATAAATAGCCATTTAGACGGCTAAATAAATCATCGCTAACCTAAGGAACTGCTATGTGGCAAGAAAGACTCGCGCAACTGGTCACCACCTGTCATTGGATCGGCGCGAAAGGCTGGGCGCCGGCGACCGGTGGCAATATGTCGGTGCGTCAGGATGACACCTGGTGCTGGCTAAGCGAGTCGGGCCGCGACAAAGGCAGCCTGACGACCGAGGATTTTCTGCAGGTTGAGATCGCCACCAACCAGGCGCCTTCCGGACGGAAGCCGTCGGCCGAGACCGGCCTGCACACCCTGGTGTATCGCCTGTTCCCGGAAGCCAATGTGGTGCTGCATGTGCATACCGTCAACGCCACCGTGCTGTCGCGCATCGAAAAAAGCGACACGCTGGCGCTGCAGGGGTATGAAATGCAGAAAACCCTTAGCGGGCAGCACAGCCATCTCGATACTGTTCCGGTCGCCATCTTTGATAATGACCAGGATATTGACGCCCTGGCGGCGCGGATTGCCGATTATGCGCAAACGCGCCCGCTGCGCTACGGCTTTCTGCTGCGCGGCCACGGCCTGACCTGCTGGGGGAAAGATATTCAGGAGGCCCGCCGTCAACTGGAGGGGCTGGAGTTCCTGTTCGAGTGCGAGCTGATGCGCCGCCGCTACGAGCCCTGAGCCGGAGCAGGTATGGATTTTTATCTTGGGATCGATATCGGCACCTCGCGGGTGAAAGCGGTGCTGTTTGATCAGCATTTCACCGCCTGCGCCAGCGCCGCGGAAAACACCTCACCCCGTCTGTCGGCCAATGGCTACGCGGAACAGGATATGACCCAGCTGTGGCATTCGGTGCTGGCTATTCTGCGCCAGATTGCCCGCCACCCGGCGCTGCAGGCGGGGCGGCTGCGGGCCATCGGCCTCGCCGGGCAAGGGGAGGGGGTCTGGCTCAGCGATGAGCAGGGCGAACCGGTGGGCCCGGGGATCCTGTGGAGCGATACCCGCAGCCACGAGCTGATGAGCGACCTGCTGCGCCGACCCGGCTTCGACCGCCGCTATTTCGCCGATACCGGCACCCACCTGCAGCCCTGCAATACCAGCCTGCAGCTGTACTGGCTGAAACACTATCAGCCGGAGCGGCTGGCGGCCGCGCGCTATCTGTTTTTCGCCAAGGACTGGATCCGCTTTCGCCTGACCGGCGTGGCGGCGCTGGAGCTGACGGACGCCAGCAGCTCGTTACTCAATCAGCAGACCGTCAGCTGGTCCTCGGTGGTGATGAATGAGATGGGGCTGAACGAACTGCTGCCGCTGTTTCCCCCGCTGCTGGCCCCGGATGCTCCGGCCGGCACGCTGAGCGATGCGGTGGCGGCGCTGACCGGGCTGCCCGCCGCGACGCCGGTGGCCGCCGGGGCGCTGGATGTCTGTAGCGCCGCGCTGGGCTGCGGCGCGGTCAACGAAGGGGATATCTACACGATCCTCGGCACTACCTGCTGCACCGGGATCGTCTGCCGCGGCCCGCAGACGGTGAACGAGGCGACGCGCTTTGTCACCCATACCGAAGCCGGGCAGGTGATCTCGCTGTTTCCGATGCAGGCCGGTACGCCAAACATTGACTGGCTGCAGCAGCATATTTCGCTGGACGCCGATCTGGATCGGCTGGAGCAGGCGATCGCGGAGGTGGAGCCAGGCAGCGGCGGCGTCTTCTGGCAGCCGTACCTCAATGGCGAACGTGCGCCGTTTTACAGCCCGGACGCGCGGGCCGGCTTTTTCGGCATTAGCCCGCACACCACCCGCGCCGAACTGCAGCGCGCGGTGTTTGAAGGCCTGGCCTTCGCCATTGTCGATGCGCTACAGGGTTATCCGCAGGGCGGCGAGCTGTATCTGACCGGCGGCGGCGCAGCCTCGGCGACCTGGCTGCAGATTATCGCCGACTGTACCGGGCGTACGGTGGTCTCCAGCGCCTTTAACGAACTGAGCGCGCGCGGCGCGGCGATTCTGGCGGCCCGCAGCGTCGCGGCGCTGGCCGAGACGCCTCCGCTGGCGCAGACCCGCTATCAGCCGCGCCCTCAGGCGCATGCCCGCTACGCGGCGCTGTATCCCGTTTACCGCCTGCTGCGTGAGCAGATGCTGCCGGTATGGCAGGCCAGACAGGCCGCCCTTCAATCTTTTTCTCAGGACCGACAACCATGAAAATCGTTTTTACCGCCGAGCATGCTGGCGACCTTAGCGCCTTCCACCAGCTGGGCGAGCTGCTGGTGGAGGGATGGGCGCTGGGCAAACCGAAACTTAGCGCCGGTCAGCTGATTGAGCTGGCCCATGACGCCGAGGTGCTGGTGACCAGCTATGATGAGGTGACGGACGCGGTAATGGCCGCCTGTCCGCGCCTGCAGGTGATCGCCTGCACCCGCGCGAATCCGGTGAATATTGATACCCAGGCTGCGCAGGCGCGCGGCATCCGGGTGCTCTACACCCCGGGGCGCAATGCCGATGCCGCCGCGGAGCTGACGCTTGGCCTGATGCTCAGCCTGGCGCGCCATATTCCGCAATCCCATGCGGCGCTGAAGCGGGGGGAATTCACGCAGGCTGACAATGCCGCCGCCGCCACCCAGCAGGGTCTGCGGCGGGATGTGGTCTGGGACGTGAGCCCGGAAAGCCCCTATGAAGTGTTTAAAGGCAGTGAACTGCGCAATAAAACGCTGGGGCTGGTGGGGTATGGCAACATTGGCCGCCGGGTGGCGCGTATCGCCCGGGCGTTCGGCATGGCGGTGTTGGTGGTGGATCCGTTCGTCGCCGCAGAGGATATCAATGAGCCAGGACTACAGAAAACGACCCTGGAGGCGCTGTTCCGCGAGGCGGATATCGTCAGCCTGCATCTGAGCAGCGGGCCGCACAGTGACGGGCTGGTGAATGCGGCGCTGTTAAACAGCATGAAGCCCGGCGCGCTGCTGATCAATACCTCTCGCGCGGCGGTGGTCGACGAGGCGGCACTAATTGATGCCCTGCGTCACGGCCCGCTGGGCGGCGCGGCGCTGGATGTCTATCACCGCGAACCGCTGTGGCGCGATCATCCTTTTGTCACCGAGTTCGATAACGTGATTATCACGCCGCATATCGCCGGAGCCACCCGGGAGAGTATCGCCAAACACACGGCGATGATTGCCGCCGATCTTCAGCGCTATGTCGCCGGGGAGCCGCTGCTGTACCAGTGGCGTTAAGCCGCTTGCGCCGCTGCGGCGGCGCGGGTCCATCGTCAGGGGCGATGGGCCGCCATAAAAGCCTGGGTCTGTTCCCAGTCCACTACCCCGGCATCCGATCCCATCCCGGTCGCCACCAGCGCGGCCACCGCCGAGGCGACGTCACACGCTGCTTTCACGCTGAGTCCGCGCGCCAGCGCGGCAATAAACCCGCCGCAGTAGCTGTCGCCGCAGCCGGTGGTATCCACTGCCTCGACCGGCCACGGCGCAATATGCTCCAGCGCGCCATCGCGACGGATAAGCCAGGAGCCGTTCTCGCCGTCTTTCAGAATGCAGGTGCCCACGCCGAGCGCCAGGAAGAAGCGGCCGATGGCCTCCGGCTGCGTCTCGCCGGAGAGAAAGGCGGCTTCCTCCAGCGAAGGCATGAAATAATCCACCGACGGCAACAGGGGCCGCAGTAGTTCGAGGGTGTCTTCATTCGGGGCGATAAGGTCAAAGCTGGTGGTGACTCCGCGTGCTTTAGCCGCCTGCAACAGCCGCGCGCTCTGTCCCTGGTCCATTGCCGCCAGCAGTCCGGTCCCGCCGTGATGCAGGAAACGACAGTCGAGGACGGCGTCAAATTCCGTTTCACTGACGAACAGGGCGTCGGATGCGCCCCGGCAATGCAGGGCCGGACGCTCGCCGTTGGGGCGAATCGGCAGGATCGTCGCCGAGGTCTCTTTCAGCGCGGTGCGCTGGATAAGCGAGCAGTCGATGCCCAGCCGGGCATAGCTGGCGAGGATAAAGTCGGCCTTTTCATCTTCACCCAGGCAGGCCACCGCTGCGGTGCGGATCCCCAGCTTCGCGGCGTTAATATTGGCCCCGGCGGCGGTGCCGGCGGGGTTGAGGCGAATGTGCTCAATAAAGGCGACGCCGCCGCGCGGCGGGATCGCCACCACCGGGCGCCCGGCGATATCCAGAATAGTCAGGCCGACAAACACGGCGTCAAAGGTTGCCATCGTTCTCCCGTTTAGCGATGCGTTTGGCGCAGGCGCGCCTGCCAGAAAGAAAGGGCGAGGGCCACCACCAGAATCACGCCGACCAGCGCGTCCTTCACCAGATAATTGAGCCCCATCAGGTTCAGGCCATTATCAATAATGGCAAGGAACAGCACGCCGCCGAGGGTGCCGAGGATGCTGACCCGGCCCAGACGGTTAAAGGCGGTGCCGATAAATACCGCCGCAATGGCGTCCATCAGGTAAGACTGCCCGGCCAGGGGAGTAAACTGCCGCAGGTTGGCGGAGAGGATCACCCCGCCGATGGCGCAGAGCGCCGAGGCGGCCACCAGCACGCCGAGCATGGTCAGGCGATCGCGGATCCCGGCGATGCGCGCCGCTTCGCTGTTCTGACCGATGGCGCGGACATATTTGCCCCACAGCGTGCGCTCGGTGACCAGCCAGGCCACCAGCCACAGCGCCAGCACAATCACCACCGGCGTGGGGATCCCACCAAGGCTGCCCACTGCCAGATCGTGATATTCCGGCGCCATCCGCCGATAAGCTATCGCGCCGCCGCCGTCGGTATAGATGCGCTCGGCGCTGCTGGCGATAAACCAGGTGCCGAGCGTGGCGAGGAAGGGGCGGATCCGGCAGATGAGGATCAGAAAGGCATTGAGCAGGCCAATCAGCACGCCGCCAAGCAGGGCGCAGCCCACCGCGGCCTGCCACGGCAGATGCCAGGTTTTCAGGGCGACGAGGGCGAAGGCGGCGCCGAAATCGAGCGCAACGCCCACCGACAGATCAATCGCCCCGGCGCTGACGATCAGGGTCATCGCCATCGCCACAATCAGCAGGATCGCGCTGCCCTGCAGCAGGTTGGCCCAGTTATCCACGGTTAAAAATACCGGATTCGCCCAGCCAAACAGGGCGATGGCCAGCAGGGTGATGACGCCAAATCCGGCCCGCGATAGCCAGGCCAGCGGGCTGCTGGCCGTCTGTTCTGTCGGGGCAGGGGTTTTCAGGGTGATTTGGCTCATGCCTCGCCTCCTTTGTGTCTGACCGCCGATGCCGCCAGCACCACCAGGATCAGGCCGCCTTTAATGGCGCCCATCCAGAAGATATTGACTCCCAGCAGGCCGAGCCCGTTAGAGAGGGCGTTGACCAGAATTGCCCCCAGCAGCGCCCCCCAGATGGTGACCACCCGACGGCGCGAGAAGGCGGCGCCGATAAAGGTCGCCAGCACGGTTTCCAGCAGCAGCGGCGTGGCCGTCCCGCTGGAGCTGCCGGAGCCCTGGCTGAGCAGCGGCAGAATAGCCAGCCCGGCGGCAATGCCCGCTAACAGCCAGACCAGCAGGGTCAAGCGGCGCACGTTCAGGCCGCTCATCTGCGCCATATCGCGGTTGCCGCCCACCGCCTGCACATGCTGGCCGAAGCGGGAGTGGTGGAGCAGGAACTGGAACAGGATAAACACCCCCAGCAAATAAATCAGCGGCCAGGGCAGGCCCAGCACGCTGTTATCGCGAAAGGCGACCATCAGCGGATCGCTGACCGCGATGCGTCGCTGGCCGGTCAACAGATCTGTCAGGCCGGTAAACGCCACGGAGGTCGAGAGGGTGGCCAGCAGCGGCGGCAGGCCGGCCGCCAGCACCAGGAAGCCGTTGATCGCCCCGCAGAGCAGGCAAACCGCCGCCAGCAGCGCCAGCAGCAGGAGATACGGCGTGTGCCATTCGGCCAGCCCGAGACTGAGCAGCGCGACGCCGAGCACCGCCGTCGCCGGCAGGGAGAGGTCGATGCCGCCGGAGACCACGTCATCCCCGCCCACGGCGATAACGCAGACCAGGCCGAAACAGAGGATCGCCAGCGGAACGCTCTGGACCAGCATCAGGCTGATATTTTGCCAGCTGAGAAAGTAGGGAGACTGTACGCTCAGCCATACCAGCAGCGCCAGAAACAGGATCAGGGGAAATTTTTCAATCAGCGTCGCCAGGCCCGGACGGCCGCGACGCTGGATAGCGGTACTCATAGTGAAGGCTCCTGTCCGCCGTTGATCGCCACCAGCAGGGCGTCCAGCGTTAGCCCGCGGGTGGGCAGATTGGCCGCCAGCGTGCCGCGCCAGAGGACCAGGATCCGGTCGCATAGTCCGAGCAGTTCGGGGGCGTCGCTGGAGGAGACCAGCACCGCCCGTCCTTTATCGGCCAGCTGGCGCGTCCGTTGATAAATATCGCGACGGGCGCCGATATCGACCCCAAGGGTGGGTTCATCGAGAATAAACAGCCGGGCATCGGTGCCGAGCCAGCGGGCGAGGATCGCTTTTTGCTGGTTGCCGCCGCTCATGTAGCGTACCGGCAGCGCCGGGCGTCCCGGGCGGATCGCCAGCTGTTCTATCCAGTCGCGCGCTTTCTGCTCGGCGATACCCCGCCGCTCCCAGCCAAAGGTAGCGGTCTCCGGCAGTGAGGCGAGATTAATATTGTCGGCGGTGGTGAAGGGCAGGATCAGCCCCTGATGGCGGCGGTCGCGTGGCACCAGCGCCATGCCGGCGCGGATCGCCTGCTTCGGCGTACGAATGCGCCGCGGCTGGCCGTCGAGGTGGATCGTACCGCTTTCTGCCGGGCGTAAGCCGTAGAGTAAGTCGACCAGAACATCGCGTCCGGCGCCCAGCAGGCCGGCGACGCCGACGATTTCGCCCGGCTGAATATCAAAAGAGAGATCCTGCAGCTGCCGCCCGTCGCTCAGCTGGCGCACCGAGAGCAGCGGGGCCGCCCCGGTGTCTGCCGCCGGGTGCTGGCGCGGGGTATACAGCTGGTCGATTTCCCGGCCGACCATCATGGCGATCAGCGCCTCGGTATTCTGCAGCAGGTCGCGGTCCGGGTAACCGACCACTTCCCCGTTACGCAGCACGGTGCCGCGGTCGCAGAGGGTAGCTATCTCATTGAGGTAGTGGGAAATATACAGAATGGCAATGCCCTGGTCGCGCAGGCGAAGGATGGCGGAGGAGACCAGACTGGCCTCCTGCGCCTCCAGGGGGGCGGTGGGCTCGTCGAACACCACCAGCCGCGCCGCGCCGTCGATCAGCGCGCGGGCAATCTGCACCAGCTTGCGCTCGGCCAGGCTCAGGTCGCGCACCAGCCGTTCGGGGTCGATCGCCAGTTGCCAGTTTTGCTGGAAAAATTGCGCCGTGGCGGCCTTCATCCGTCGGCGATCCAGCGCCCCCCAGCGGGTGCGATACTCCTGGCCGAGAAACACCGATTCCGCGACGGTAAAGTGCGGGATCAGGTTAAGCTCCTGGTGAATGACGCGAATGCCGGCGGCTTCAATGACTGCCGGATTGCCGAGGGGCAGCGGGTGACCGTCGAGGGTCGCGCTGCCGCTGTCAGCCTGATAGACGCCGGCGAGGATTTTAATCAGCGTCGATTTACCGGCGCCGTTCTCGCCAATCAGGCCATGAATTTCCCCCGGATTGAGGCGCAGGGTGACTGAATTAAGCGCCGTAACGCTGGCAAAACGTTTGCCGATCTGGTCCATGACCAGACCCGCGGCGGGGCGCTCCCCGCCAGGGTGTTGATTTATCACTGCAGTTCGCCGTATCCCAACTGTTTATACACCGCTTTCGCCTCCTGCGGACCTTTCACCGGTATCACCGGGATAAAGGTTTGCACCGGCAGTTTCTGACCGGCAAAGTAGCGGGCCACGTTGTCGGCGGAGGTCTGGCCAATCAGATGCGGCTGCTGCGCGACGTTAGCCACAAACGGACTGCCGGGCTCTGCCATGATCTCCAGCGTCTCCGGACCGGCGTCGATGGCCGTCACTTTCACGTCCTTATCACGGCCGGTCTCTTCCAGTGCCTGGACGATACCGATGGCCGGTTGATCCCAGCAGGCGACATGGATGGCGTCCAGTTTGCCTTTCGGATACTGGCTGAGTAATTCGAGGGTTTTCTTCCGCGCGTCTTCCGGCGAGTTGGCGAACTGTTCCGCGAGCTCAGGCTGGATAATATGAATATCCGGATAATCCTTAAGGACATATTTCCACTGATCGTAGCGAATTCCGCAAATACGCAGCGCGCTGGAGAACGCGTTAAATACGGCGACGTTGCCTTTGCCGCCTAATTCATCCGCCATGTAGCGGCCGATGGTCGAGCCTAAGGTGTAGTTATCGGAGGTGGTATTGTTGACCGAATATTGAGAAACATGATCCACGGTAAATACCGGGATACCAGCATCACGCAATGCTTTAAATTTTGGTTCGACGGCGCTGTCGCCGAGAATACTAATTACCGCGTCCACCTTGCGTGACAGTAAAATATCGTGATTATTGGCATGCACCTGATTATCGCGACCGCCATCAACGCCAATGACTTTGCCCCCCAGTTTCTCCACTTCCTCTGTCGCACCCTTAAAGGCCTCGCGATCCCAGAAATGCTGAGTGCCGACAACGGCAACGCCAATGGTTTTTCCCTGTAAGGAGAGGGCGTCTGCGGCAGTGACGCTCAGCGAGGCAAGGGAAAGCAGTCCCAGCGCGGCAGGCAATAATTTTCTCTTCTGCGACATTGTTATTATGATCCTGTGATGAAGGTGGTTGCGGACCGGTAGCATGACAAGAAGCACCTCGCCACCTCAAATACAAAATAAGTCTAAGTTATGCCGGGAATGTTATATCGCAGAAACGCCAGAGAAAAATGTTATTTTGCCATCGGGAACCTGAAAATATTTCATGATGCAAAATATACCTTTTTATTTTGTGGTTTTATTTTTGACTTATTCCGTGTTTATTTAACGGATAAAGACGGCTTTCTGTTTATAGTAATGGCGTGGAGAAATACGGCCCTTGCAGGGGAATGCAGGTGATTTCGCGGGCTAATACTTTTTTTAGCAGAGTAATGTCTGGCTGGGACGGGGATATTTCCGTCATTTCCTCGATTTATTTTAACGAGTTTTTTGGCTGAGAAGAACGCGAGTGCTATGAAGAAACAGCATAATTATACGGTGATGCACTGGGGAACGTGGCAGGTGGAGAGCCGCGAGGGCGATATCGTGGCGGTTAATCCGGTGCCCTGGGATAAAAATCCGTCACGCATTGGTCAGTCGCTCCCCGACGCGGTGACCAGCCAAACGCGCATTCGCCGTCCGGCGGTGCGCGCCGGCTATCTTCAGCAGGGCCCAGCGTCACGAGAAGGGCGAGGCAAGGAGCCCTTTGTTGAAGTCAGTTGGGAGGTGGCGCTCGACCTGCTGGCTCGCGAGCTGCGCTCGGTCAAGGCGCGCTGCGGCAATGAGGCGATCTACGGCGGCTCCTATGGCTGGGCCAGCGCTGGACGCTTTCACCATGCGCAGAGCCAGCTGCACCGGTTTCTCAAGGGCTTTGGCGGGTACACCGCCAGCACCAATACCTATAGCAGCGCCGCGGGCGAGCGCATTCTGCCGCATATTCTCGGGCCGTTGAGCCCGCTGCACCGTCAGCATACCCATTTTTCCGAGCTGGCGCGGGAGTGTCAGCTGTTTGTCGCCATCGGCGGACTGCCGCTGCGCAATGCCCAGGTCAACGGCGGCGGCGCCAATGACCATATGCTGCCGTACTGGCTGGATAAGATGCAGGCCAACGGCACCCGGTTTATGAATATCAGCCCGGTACGCAATGACCTCAGCGCGGTGCCCGACGCCGAGTGGCTGGCCATTCGGCCGGGCACCGATACCGCACTGCTGCTGGCGCTGAGCTATGTACTGATCGCTGAGTCTCTCTACGACCAGGCGTTTGTTGCCAGCCATACCGTCGGGTTTGCCCCCTATCGCGCTTATCTGTTGGGCGAGCACGACGGCGTAGCGAAAACCCCAGCGTGGGCGGCGGCGATTACCGGCCTGGACGCCCAGCGCATCGCCGACCTGGCGCGGGAGATGGCCCGCCACCGGACGATGGTGAATATCTCCTGGTCTATCCAGCGCGCCCGTCAGGGAGAGCAAGCCTACTGGGCGACGGTGGCCCTGACCGCGCTGCTGGGACAGATCGGCACGCCGGGCGGCGGCCTCGGGTTTGGCTACGCCTGCACTAACCTGGCGGGCGCGGTGCGAAAAGCGTTTTCCGGCCCACGCTTACCCGCCGGGGAGAATGCGGTGGATAGCGTTATCCCGGTGGCGCGGCTGTCCGATATGCTGCTGCACCCGGGAGAAGCCTATGAGTTCGACGGTCAGCAGCTGCGCTATCCCGACATCCGTCTGGTTTACTGGGCGGGAGGCAATGCGTTTCATCATCATCAGGATATCAACCGACTGTGCGAGGCCTGGCGCCGTCCGGAGACGGTGGTGGTGCATGAGCAGTACTGGACCGCGCAGGCTAAATTCTCCGATATTGTCCTGCCAGCCACCACCTCGCTGGAGCGAGAGGATATCGGCAGCGGCGGTCACGACGGGTTTATGATCGCCATGAGCGCGCAGATCCCGCCGGTGGGCGAAGCGCGTGACGATTACGCCATTTTCCACGATCTGGCCGATCGGCTGGGCTTCGGAGAACAGTTCAGCGAGGGGCGGGACGCCGGGCAGTGGCTGCGTCATCTCTATGAGGAGTCAAGACCGCGGGCGCAGGAGGAGGGTATTGCGCTGCCTTCGTTCGAGGACTTCTGGCAGCAAGGGGTGCTGGAGTACAGAGCGCCGGAGCGGCCGCAGATCTTTCTCGCCGATTTTCGCGCCGATCCGCAGCGCTATCCGCTCTCCACGCCCTCCGGCAAGATTGAACTCTTTTCCGCCACCGTCGCCGGGTTTGGCTATCGTGAATGCCCGGGCCATCCATGGTGGGATGAGGAAGAGGCCGCCCGGCAGCGGCAGGAGGCGGCGCGGTGGCCGCTTCATCTGCTCTCCAGCCAGCCGCGTGCCCGCCTGCACAGTCAGTACGACCACGGCAGCGTCAGCCGGGCGACGAAAATTCAGGGACGCGAGCCGCTGTGGATGCATCCGAGCGATGCGCAGGCAAGAGACATCCGCGAAGGCAGCGTGGTGAAGGTCTATAACGACCGCGGGGCGATTCTGGCGGGCGTGCACCTGAGCGAGCAGATTTTGCCCGGCGTGGTACAGATGTCCACCGGCGCCTGGTATGACCCTCTGGATCCCAATGAAAAAGGATCGCTCGATAAGCACGGTAATCCCAACGTGTTAACCGAGGATCGCGGCAGTTCGCGCCTGGGGCAGGGCTGTAGCGCCCAGAGCTGTTGGGTGGAGATCGCCCCGTGGCGTGAGGCACTGCCGCCGATCACCGCCTTTGATCCGCCGAGGTTTATTGAGGTTTAGGCGTTGGCGCTCGCCGGCGGCGGGGCGGGTAGTCCGGAGGAGGCGCGGTATGCGCCGCCTCCGGCAAAGCCCGCGCCTGGCGGTTTAAGACTGACGACAGTTTGACGTTACGCCAGCCGCGGGTAGGCGCTGGCGATATCGTCACCGGTAAACTGGGCGATCCAGCCTTCCGGGTTATCAAAAATGCGAATGGCGGTGAAGTTCGGTTCTGAACCCATATCAAACCAGTGCGGGGTGTGGGCGGGAACCGAAATCAGATCGTTCTTTTCGCACAGTACCTGGAACACCTCGTCGCCAATATGCAGGCAGAACAGGCCGGCGCCCTCGACAAAAAACCGCACCTCGTCTTCGCCATGGGTGTGCTCGTTGAGGAATTTTTCCCGCAGCGCCTCTTTTTGCGGGTTATCGGCGCGCAGGCTGATGACGTCCCAGCTCTGATAGCCCTTTTCGGCGACCAGTTTATCAATCGCATGCTGATAGGCGGCAATGACCGTTTCCGGGCTGGGATTTGCGCCGAGGTCACGGTCGGCCTGCCAGCGCTCGAAGCGGACGCCTTTGGCGTTAAGTTGATCCTGAATCGCTTTGGCGTCGGTGCTGTGCCAGAGCGGTGTTTGCGGATCGGTCACGGAAAAAAGAGTTAATGCGCTCATGCTGGGATCTGCTCCGGATGAATGTCGTCAAAACGCTGAACCTGAGGATGGTGGCTCGCCGGGTCGCGGTCGCCGCGTACCAGCTGGATCGTTCGCAAACCTGCAGCCTCGGCGGCGTCGAGCTCCTGATGGATATCCGACAGGAACAGGATGGTGCCAGGGGCATGGCCCAGGTGTTCAGCAATGTTACGGTAGGACTGCACCTCGCGTTTGGCGCCTACCAGGGTATCGAAATAGCCCGTGAACAGATGAGTAATATCACCTTCATCGCTGTAGCCAAATAACAATTTCTGCGCGGCAACGGAGCCTGAGGAATATACATAAAGATCAATGCCCTGCGCTTTCCATTTCTCCAGCGCCGGCAGTACGTCCGGATAGAGATGGCCGGTAAAGTCGCCGTTGAGATAGCCGTCACGCCAGATGATCCCCTGCAGCGCCTTTAGCGCCGTGGATTTACGGTCTTCGTCCATAAAGGCGAAGAGGGTAGTGATAAGGTCGGCGGTGCTGGCGGCCGGGGCGTCTGTCTCGCGGCGCAGGTTGTCGAGAATGGTTTTGACGGGCTCAGCGTACTGCTGAGCGGTCACAAAGCCGGCCAGTCGTTCGCGGGCGTAGGGGAACAGCACGTTATGCACGAAGCGGATATCGCTGGTGGTGCCTTCTATGTCGGTCACGATGGCGCGGATCATGGTTTCTCCAGAGTGGCGTGGCGCGGAATAACATTAGCATTTAGACGTCTAAGCGTCTTGATTGCCAAATATTAACATCGTGTTATAGTGGCTTCAACAACAGCATTACAATCGGTATAAAAAGAATGAGCAATAACCCTTTGATTCCAGAGAGTAAACTTCCTGCGCTCGGCACCACGATTTTTACCCAGATGAGCGCCCTGGCCCAGCAGCATCAGGCCATCAACCTGTCACAGGGCTTTCCCGATTTCGACGGCCCGCGCTATCTTCAGGAGCGTCTGGCCTACCATGTGGCGCAGGGGGCGAATCAGTACGCCCCGATGACCGGCGTGCCGGCGCTGCGCGAGGCGATCGCCGGGAAGACAGCGGAGCTGTATGGTTACCTGCCCGACGTCAATAGCGATATCACGGTCACCGCCGGCGCGACGGAGGCCCTGTACGCGGCGATCACCGCCCTGGTGCGCCGCGGCGACGAGGTGGTCTGTTTCGATCCCAGCTATGACAGCTATGCCCCCGCGGTGGCGCTGGCCGGCGGCGAATTACGCCGTATTGCGCTGCAGCCGCCGCATTTTCGCGTCGACTGGCAGCAGTTTGCTGCGGCGCTGAGCGATAAAACCCGTCTGGTGATCCTCAATACCCCGCACAATCCATCAGCCACCGTCTGGCAGCGTGAAGATTTCGCTGCCCTGTGGCAGGCGATTGCCGAACGCGAGATCTATGTCCTCAGCGATGAGGTCTATGAGCACATCTGCTTTGCCGAGGGCGGCCACGCCAGCGTGCTGGCGCATCCCCAGCTTCGCGAGCGGGCGGTGGCGGTCTCCTCGTTTGGCAAAACGTTTCATATGACCGGCTGGAAGGTCGGCTACTGCGTAGCCCCGGCGGCCATCAGCGCCGAACTGCGCAAGGTGCATCAGTATCTGACCTTCTCGGTGAATACCCCGGCGCAGCTGGCGATCGCCGACATGCTGCGCGAAGCGCCTGAGCACTATCGTGAGCTGCCGGCGTTTTATCGGGAACGCCGCGATCTGTTTATTGAAGCGCTGCGCCCAAGCCGACTGGAACTTCTGCCCTGTGAAGGGACCTATTTCCTGCTGGCGGACTACAGCGCCATTTCCGATCTTGACGACGTCAGCTTCTGCCGCTGGCTGACGACCGAAGTCGGGGTGGCGGCGATCCCGCTCTCCGTCTTCTGCGCCGATCCGTTCCCGCACAAGCTGATCCGCTTATGCTTTGCCAAACAGCCGGCGACTCTGTTGGCTGCGGCGACGCGTTTGTGCCAGCTGTAGTCACTTAATCGTCCACGCCTGGGAGAACTGGCGGCCAGCGAACATCTCCGTGAGGCCGCTAATTTGCTTCAGGCGCAATACCTCATCGGCATCCATCCCCAGCTCTTTGCCGATTTTCTGTGGCGTCCAGCCAAGCTGGGTCAGTTCGCGGACAATCTCTGACATGGCGTGGATTTGGTGGCGCCCGCGCGCCCGGTTATGGCGTATGGTCGCTGCCATCAGCCCGTCACGCGAGGCGGCTTCACTCGTCAGGCAGGTCACTGGCAGATAACCTTTCAGCGTTTTTTTCAGCACCGCTTTGCTGCAGGCCAGCTCATGACGGTGAAAACCGTCGACAATCGTATACGCCTGCGGGCTTTGCTGGATGACGACGACCGGCTGGGTAAAGCCGTCGGCTTCCAGCGACGTTTGCAGCAGGCGTTTTTCCGGTGGCGCCACGTTATTCGGATTGTAGTCGTTGGGGATGACCTGCTCCTGTTTTACCCACAGCACGCAGTCAACGGGCTGGGAGCGGAAGGGACTGCGCTGGTGGAGCACCTGACGAAACGCATTGATTGCCTCGATGCGCGCCTCGTCATCCAGCGTTTGCAGATAAGCGTCCAGCGCCTGCGTCAGTTGTTGTTGCATAATATTCCCCATTGTTGGCGATGTTTTTCCATGCGTTTACGGTAGCGCTGATAGTGGCTGCTTTTGGTCGGGCTAAACGAAAGCTGACGGCACCAGTAGTCGTTATTGAGCAGCACTTTGCAGACCCGCCGCCAGGACGGGATATCTTTGGTGCCAATGTCCGCAGGCTGGGTGTCCGGAATATCTTCCATGCCTTTTTTCTGATACCAACGCAGGTAGACGGCGATTTTGTTGCGGTAGTGCTCGGCAGTGGTTTCCGGCATGCTGTCGAGCAGGAACAGCGCATAGCTTTTCCATGTCAGGTGGTCGGGCTTGTCGATTTTTCGGTGGCCGTAAAATTGATTATCATGCCCGGCATAGACCCCGCCGCTGTGTGCGCCGCTCACCCGCTGACACATTGCGGCCCAGCGCTCAGGCTCCAGCACATGGTAGAGCCACAGCCCCTGGCGCTGCTCCGGACCGAACGGTTCGCAGATGCGCATATAGCGCAGCGGCACCCCGGCCTGATACATCAGATCGTACAGAGGGTTATAAGACTGCCCGCTTTTGGCAAACCAGGTCCAGATGTCGGCCGTTTTCCAGTCATAGAGCGGGTAGATGTACCAGGCGTGGCCGCCCGGCGCCGAGGTGGTCCAGGGTTTATCATCGGCGAAGCGCTGTTTACGCTGCGAAGAGATGGCCATAAAGCGATTCAGTGACTCGTCGGCGCGAATGCCCACCAGCACGGCGGCGGGGCGCCGCTGTGAAAACCACTCGGCGAAGTGGCTGACAAAGGACTCAAAGCTCATCCCCGGTTGATAAAATGAAAAATAGCCCGGGTGGGTAATCGCCCAGGGCGGCGGCTGACGGACCCAGTCGGCCCCGGGCTCCCAGCATTGCCATTGCGGTTTATACTGCGTCAGCGCGTTTTGGGTGGTGAGCGGCAGGGCGACCCAGTAAAAGGTTTCGACAACATCCGCATACAGCGCACGCAGTTTTTCGCAGTGGGCGATGGTGCAGGAGAACTGCGCTTCCCAGTCAATAAACAACACACTGATTTTTTTACCCTGTAACCGCGCCGCCTGGGCGGTTAAATGCAGCATGACGGTGGAGTCTTTTCCACCCGAGAAAGAGACGCAAACGCGTGAAAAATTATCCAGCACCCACTGGATGCGCTGCTCAGTTGCCTGCAGCACCGATTCCGGTAAGGGATATTTAATAAACGACATGACCATTAATCCTTTAATAGTAGAGCTTCCCGTTTGTTCAGTATAAACGATGAGCGCTGCGAAATTAATGGTCGATCTGCATTCAAACAGAGTGTGAAAACAGGTGGGCAGTTACTCACTATTATTAAGTTGTGGGCGTGATATATCTCTGTCATTCATTAGAATGGAGATTAATTCAGATATAAAATGATTTTGTGTAGATGATTGATGGTAGTTAATGTATATCGTGATCTCTGGAAAAAGTGCCTCTATATCGAGAGCGTGAAGTGGCATGGCCGGGGAAATAAAATCATATAAATAGGAGGGGATGAAGCCAATTAAGTCGGTTTTATTGATCATGTTAAGAATGGTCATAAAAGAGTCGCTGCGAAAGGCAATATTACCCGGATTTAACCATGGCGTGCTGCTTTGCTGGACGCGCTGAATGACAGGATCGTTGGTGATATAGTGGGTGAAAAATTCCTGTGCCAGCGCTTCAATCGACGTGAGTTGATCTCGCCGCGGATGGTCCGCCCGGCAAACCGCCAGCGTCTGCACCGTCTGATAGGGCTGACAGATCGTGGCGCGGTTGGTAATAGGCATTCGGGTGAACACCAGGTCCGCCTGGCGATACGCCAGCAGCTCCTCAGCCGATTCCGTGGTGGTCAGGTTATGGTGTTCAATCTGCAAATTGGCCTGATGACAGAGCTCATTAATCATAAAATGGCTATTCACTGAACAGAACAGCGGAGGGCCATATATCACGATACGTTTACGCAGTTCGGAGCGATTATTGAGATTGATGGTTTTTTCCAGCTGTTCGAGATTTTGTTGCAAATGATAATGAAGATTGACACAGGCGGTAGTGGGCGTCATCCCTTTCCCAACGCGAACAAATAACGGATCGTTTAACTGCTGGCGCAAACGCTGCAACGACTGGCTCACCGCTGACGGGGTGATAAATAACATGGCGGCTGCTTTGCTAATGCTCAAATGTTGATAGATACATTCAAAAATAACCAATAAATTCAAATCGAACTTTTTCAGATCGTAAAGATTTGCCATTAATGCAGTCCTGTGTATTATCAGCGCGGGTGGAAATATTCTTAGTGAGAATGTTGATTGGCTTAATATTTGCGGTGTGAATTTAATTACCGGACTATAACGTTAAGTTCTGCTTAATATATCTTATCGTCGTCAGGGGCGCCAGCGGTCGTTGTTATCTGGCGCCATTATGCAATGGGATTATTCTTGTTCGCCCATCATGATCTGCAGTTTTTCTTTATCCGGCAGGCCGACCACCTGCTGCAGCATATTATCCTTATTCATATAGTAAATGGCTGGCGTGACGTTGGCCCCCAGTTCGTCCATCAGTTGCTGATTAACGTTGAGCACTTTCATTTTCTCCGGCGGAATAGCCTGCGGGATCGTCAGGGCCATTTTTCCATTCGATTGCTCATAATCATGCCAGGTCTTCGCCGGATCCTTGGTGGCCAGAATCGCGGCGGCGGTGGCCGGGCTTTCGGGCTTGATCACCCCCACCAGCAGGGTGCGGATCTGCACTTTACCGGCTTCCACCCAAGGGCGGGACTGCTGCCAGAACTGTTTACAGTAGGGGCAGAAGGGATCGGCAAAGACATACAACACGATGGGGGCGTCCTTATTGCCATCCTGCAGCCAGTGGGCGCTGGCCATCTTCTTCCACATCTCCTGTCCTGCCGGCGTGTAGAGCTCTTTTTGAAACAACTGCTCGCTGAGGTTGTTGCCGTTCTCGTCATACATATAGCCGGAAATGGCATGTTTGCCGTCCGGCGTGAGGTAGATGGTGACCCCCATGTCCTGGTATTTGCCCAGCCAGCCTTTCATTCCCCCCGGCGCCTCAAAGGGTTTTATAATAGTAATGCCCTGTTTTTCAATCGCTTTTACCGGAGCGGGGAGCTCCTCCGCCTGGCTGCATAACGGAAAAAGGCTGAGCAAGAGAAGACGCTTTAACATGAATATTCCTTGTAAAATCAGCAGGAAAGGGCAAAACGATTGTCGAACCTATCACAGTCATAGGCAAGATCAGCAGAATGACGGATTGCCCTTTGCTGGCGTGGGTGATGTAATCCTGGATGCTGTTACATTAAGGTAATGTAGAGCGCAACACATAGCCAGTCTGACTGGCGCTGAACCTACCTTCGGGTATTTCAGGTAACGGGGCCGCCTGAAAGGGTGGCCTTTTTACTTTTGTCGCGGCAAATGATGCGAAAAACAGCGATCAGCGCTGAACGCGTCGACAGGTTCACAGAGTTGTCTTGTTCCGGTTGTTAGATAACGCTTATTGATTCGATAATGTAAACGCATTGGTCGGGTCAGGAAAAATTCGTTAACTTAGACCTCAACGAAAACACGGAGGAAGTATAGATGTCCTTAATTAACACCAAAATCAAACCGTTCAAAAACCAGGCATTCAAAAATGGTGAATTCATCGAAGTCACCGAGAAAGACACCGAAGGCCGCTGGAGCGTCTTCTTCTTCTATCCGGCTGACTTCACTTTCGTCTGCCCGACCGAACTGGGCGACGTGGCTGACCATTACGAAGAACTGCAGAAGCTGGGCGTAGACGTTTACTCTGTGTCTACCGATACCCACTTCACCCACAAAGCGTGGCACAGCAGCTCTGAAACCATCGCGAAAATCAAATACGCGATGATCGGCGACCCGACTGGCGCCCTGACCCGTAACTTCGACAATATGCGTGAAGATGAAGGTTTGGCTGACCGTGCCACCTTCGTGGTTGACCCGCAGGGTATCATCCAGGCGATCGAAGTTACCGCTGAAGGTATCGGCCGTGATGCGTCTGACCTGCTGCGTAAAATCAAAGCGGCGCAGTACGTTGCTTCTCACCCAGGCGAAGTCTGCCCGGCTAAATGGAAAGAAGGCGAAGCGACACTGGCTCCGTCTCTGGACCTGGTCGGTAAGATTTAAGTCTGTTTGTGCCCGGCGGCGCTACGCTTGCACGGGCCTACAAGATTGTAGGCCGGGTAAACGGCGTGCCACCCGGCAATCAATGGGCGCTTTCGCGCCCATTTTATTCCAACACCATGATGCAAGCGCATTCAGGCCGCCTGGACGAGGCCGCTTGCATGATGATGTTTTAAGCCCAGGAGATAACAATGCTCGACACCAACATGAAAACCCAGCTCAAGGCCTACCTTGAGAAGCTGACCAAGCCTGTTGAGCTGATTGCCACGCTGGATGACAGCGCTAAATCGGCAGAAATCAAGGAACTGTTGGCTGAAATCGCTGAACTGTCAGACAAAGTCACCTTTAAAGAAGACAACACGCTCGCGGTACGTAAGCCATCATTCCTGATTACTAACCCAGGTTCCGACCAGGGCCCACGCTTTGCAGGCTCTCCGCTGGGCCACGAGTTTACCTCGCTGGTGCTGGCGCTGCTGTGGACCGGCGGTCATCCGTCGAAAGAGGCCCAGTCGCTGCTGGAGCAGATCCGCGATATTGATGGCGATTTCGAGTTCGAGACTTATTATTCACTCTCCTGTCATAACTGCCCGGATGTGGTGCAGGCCCTGAACCTGATGTCGGTGCTCAACCCGCGCATCAAGCACACGGCGATTGACGGTGGGACCTTCCAGAATGAAATTACCGATCGCAACGTCATGGGCGTTCCTGCGGTGTATCTGAATGGTCAGGAGTTTGGTCAGGGGCGAATGACGCTGACGGAAATTGTCGCCAAAGTGGATACCGGTGCGGAAAAACGCGCAGCGGAAGAGCTGAACCAACGTGATGCTTACGATGTGCTGATTGTCGGCTCCGGCCCGTCCGGTGCGGCCGCGGCGGTATATTCTGCGCGTAAAGGTATTCGTACCGGCCTGATGGGCGAGCGCTTCGGCGGTCAGGTGCTGGATACCGTGGATATCGAAAACTATATTTCGGTGCCGAAAACCGAAGGCCAGAAACTGGCCGGCGCGCTGAAAGCGCACGTCAGCGACTATAACGTCGATGTGATCGACTCCCAGAGCGCGACCAAACTGACGCCAGCGGCGACAGAGGGCGGCCTGCATCAGATTGAAACCGCCTCTGGCGCGGTGCTGAAGGCGCGTAGCGTCATCATTGCCACCGGGGCGAAATGGCGCAATATGAACGTACCGGGCGAAGATCAGTATCGCACCAAAGGCGTGACCTACTGCCCGCACTGCGACGGTCCGCTGTTTAAGGGCAAACGCGTAGCGGTAATTGGCGGCGGGAACTCCGGGGTAGAAGCCGCTATCGACCTGGCGGGCGTCGTAGAGCATGTGACCCTGCTGGAGTTTGCTCCAGAGATGAAAGCCGACCAGGTGTTGCAGGATAAAGTCCGCAGCCTGAAGAATGTCGACATCATTCTTAATGCGCAGACCACGGAAGTGAAAGGCGATGGCAGCAAAGTCACCGGCCTGCAATATCGTGACCGGGTGAGCGGTGATGAGCATCATGTCGCGCTGGCGGGGATCTTCGTCCAGATTGGCCTGCTGCCTAACACCACCTGGCTGGAAGGCGCCGTTGAGCGCAACCGCATGGGTGAGATCATCATCGATGCGAAGTGCGAAACCAATGTCAAAGGCGTATTCGCCGCTGGCGACTGCACCACCGTGCCGTACAAGCAGATTATTATCGCGGCAGGGGAAGGGGCAAAAGCGTCGCTGAGCGCCTTCGACTACCTGATCCGCACGAAAACCGCATAACAAGTCAGACAATAGACCTGCATAACAAAGAGGCTACCCTGGGGTAGCCTCTTTTTTTCTATTTCGTCATATTTACCTGACGACCATCACCGGGATATGGGCATGGCGGATCACGCTTGAGGCATTGGATCCGAGCAGGTGGGTACTGATGGACGGGTTGCGCGAGCCAATCACCACGACATCGGCGTTAATTTCGCTGGCCAGCTCGTTGACCATATCGCGCACGCTGCCGAAACGGACATGCAGCTTGATACGTGAGGGGTCAATGCTGAAATGGCTGACCATCGTCTGCAGACGAGTTTCCGCCTCATGCTGCAGGTGTTCTTCAAACCGCCGCAGATCGGCGGTAAAGCGGCTCATGGTGAAGCTCGCAGAGCCGGGTAATACGTGGAGCAGATGGATCACCCCGTCCTGCTGGGCCAGAAACTCCGCATGCCGGACGGCTTTATCGCTCAGCGCCATCTCAAAGACATCAACGGGCATAATGATAGTCTTATACATATGCAATCCTCCTTGTTCATTTGCGTCTATATCAACATATTATATGCGGATATAGTGTCATTCAGGTCGCAAAACTGTCAGTCAGGCAGGTGCAAAGCGTAAAAAAAGGTTAGCGGGGGAAGAAACAGCAGAAAGAGGATGTATGGACATCCTCTGAATAAAGCGCGAAACGCCTCAGGCAGCAGGGATTAGCGGTGGAATTCGCCAGCGGCTTCCGGCTGGTACAAGAGCTCCAGCACTTCCAGGTGTGTCGATGCACCGCCCGGCAGCTCCCAGTGAATGGTGCTGCCGACTTTCAGACCCAGCAGCGCGGCGCCCACCGGCGCGAGGACGGAGAGCTGGCTGGCGCTGTCAGTCACCTGAGACGGAAACACCAGCGTCCGCACGCGCTCTTCGCCGCTGGTTAAATCGCGGAATTTTACCTTACTGTTCATGGTGACGACGTCATGCGGCATCGCTTCCGGCGCCAGCATTTGCGCGCGGTCGAGCTCGTCATTCAGGGCATCGGCAACCGGTAAGTTGGCGAAAGCCGGCTGCTCCAGCAGCCTGTCGATACGTTCGGCATCCAGTTCGTTAATGATGATTGCGGGTCTGGTCATTGCATACTCCATGTTATCCAGGAACCTGTCCGTAAAAGAAAACCCTCGCCGAAAAGGGCAAGGGTTAAGGTCCTACCATCATACTGAGAGTTGCCGGTAGTTTGAAGTGATGAAACGCACATTCAGCGTGCAACGCCCCCCGGCGGGCGGCGTTTTCTGCTCAGCATGTCGCTTTGCGCTACTGACCGACCTTGTCCAGGATAAACTGGGTTCCACAGTTGCCCGGATGGGGTTGCGGCAGAAAGGCGGACGTGGTCAGCGGGGCGTTGATGGTGGCGGCGTTGAGGGAGATTTGCATCTCGGTCAGATAGGCCGGATTACCGTTACAGGTTAATTTAAACGCCTTCACGCTTTGCGGACCCCAGGCGCGGGCCACCGCGGCATCGAAGTCGGCGCGGCTGACGGTTTGACCATAATGCTTCGCGAGGAAATCGCCTACCGGGCTATGCTTAATTTCCCCATTCAGGCGCACCATGGTGCCAAAATAGCTATCGGGATCAAAGCCGAAGCAGACGCCATGTTTGGCGTATTCGTAGCGCTCCAGGCAGGAGGTGCCGCCCGAACCCGGCATCACGTTATTGAGCTTATTGGCCATCTCCAGCGACAGCCCGGTTTCCGCCGCCTGGCATTTGCGGTTCGCTTTCACTTCCGGCATGTTGGGCACCGGGCGCGTGGCGCAGCCGTAGCGCATCCAGCGTCGTTCATCCACCCCGCGCGCGGCAATCGACTTTGGCAGCCCGGGCCACAGGCCGTGCACGGTCAGAAAGTCGGCTTTGTTCGCGGTGTCCTGCTGCAGGCGACACTCTTCCGGTTCGCTACGGTTGCGGTCAAGCATGCTCTGACAGAATCCGGTTTGCCAGGAGAGGGCAAGAACGTAGCGGTCAAAATCAGCGTATCGCGTCGCGGTGAGCGGTTCAGCGCCGGCCTGAGTGGCGGTGAGCACAAGGGCAAGCGCGGCGAAATCCTTCCTGAACATGTTTATTCCTGATTGTGGATGGCAAAAGATAACGGGGAGTTATTAAAGCATAAAAAAGGCGCCCGCTGGCGCCTTTTCGCGTGGTTAGACCATTAGTGGACTGCGCTGCCGGGCACCAGAATCTCAGTGGCGATAATCACCACCAGCAGGCCAACCATCACCGGCACGGAGGTACGTTTGACCACTTCGAACGGCGAAATTTTTGCCATCCCGGCAACGGCGACCACCACCCCGGAGACCGGCGATATCGTGCGGCCGAGGTTAGAGGCCTGCAGCATCGGAATCGACAGATAAGCCGGATTGATGCCGGAAGAGTGCGCCAGCTTGGGGATCATCTCAACGAAGGCGTAGAACGGGGCATTACCGGAACCGGTGGTCATTGCCGCCAGCATGGTCAGGATCACCAGCACCAGCATCAGAATAATACTGGCCGAGCCGAAGGAGGTGGCGATGGAGATCAGCCCATTGATAAAGCCGATGGTGCTTAGCCCCTGGGCGAAGACGCCGGCGGCGACCAGCAGCATCACTACGCCGGCGAAGGCGTCAGCCATCCCGCGGTAGGCGACTTCAAGCCCGCTGAAGACGTTTTTGGTGTTAAACCCGCGCAGGAACTCAAGGATCGCCGCCAGCAGCATGCAGCCGACGAGGATGGTGATAATGTGCAGTTCCGGTCCCCATTTACCATCAAAGATCAGCACGCCGATGATCGGGGTAAACGGCAGAATGGCGTACAGCGCCGGGGCGGTGGTGGTGATGTCGTTGACATCCAGCATTTCGTGGGAAATGTTCTCTTTTTTATCCAGGTAACGCTGCCAGAAGAAATGGGCGATTGCCATGCAGATAATGGCCGCGATGGAGATGGGCAGCGTGGTCTTGAAGGCAAAGTCGATCAGCGGCATTTCTGCGGCTTTAGCCGCCAGTACAACATCGCCAGAGGTAGGCGAGAGGATAATGGCCGCCGGTGAAGCGCAGATGGCTGCCGCCGCCCCGCGACTGATACCGACGTTCACCATCACCGGGAACAGCGTCGCCATCAGCAGCACGCCAAGGCCGGTCGCAGAGGAGACCGCCAGCGACATCAGGCAGGCGACAAAGTAGGCGGCAATCATCAGCAGATAGGGCGAATTAATATAGCGCAGCGGCTTTGATGCTAATTTCACCACCATATCATTGGCGCCAATATGGGTCATGTAGGTGGCGAAGCCGCACAGCATCATAATCATCATACCCAGATCGCCACCGCGGCTCATGAGTAGAATCTTAATGTATTCAATAATATCGGTGGCAGAATAACCGGTGCTGTCGGTATTGCCCGGCAAGACTTTATGCCCCAGCAGGGCGCTGACGATCAATAAGATTAAGCCCCCGACGAACAGCACCCCGGTGGCCGAGTAGCCCTTAATGATATAGCGGGCGACGCCCACAATGACCACAATCCCGATCAGGATCTCAACAAACGTCAGCATTTATTACCCCTAAGCCCAAAGAATATGTAGATAAAAAGCGTCATGCCAAATTTTAATGTGCGAATGTGCCGAAAAAACGGACAAAACTCGCTGATGCAAATCAATAAAGCGATAAGAACTACGCGTCACCCGTCTCGCCTGGATATAATCACCAGATGGATAGTTAAAAGGTTCTGATGGTCACCGGGCAAAAATCAGGAGTTTGCCTTATTTCGTTCAACCTGTATTGAGACTATCTTTGCTATTTTAGGCGGCTTTTAAATGAAAGTGGTAATGGAAAAGTGTTGATGTTACGTCGTTTTTCTCTGTTTTCTCTTGGTTTTTTTGGATGGTTGTTGGTATCCGTAAACGCCAGCGCGTCGTTTTCATCGACCCTCAGCGAAGGTTACCAGACCTTAAGTAATAACGTCGCGCAGACCTGGAATGAGCCGGAGCACTATGACTTGTACGTTCCAGCCATTACCTGGCACGCGCGGTTTGCCTATGATAAGGAAAAGACGGATAAGTATAACGAACGCCCCTGGGGCGCGGGTTTTGGCGTCTCGCGCTGGGATGAGAAGGGAAACTGGCACGGTCTGTACCTGATGGCGTTTAAAGATTCTTTCAATAAATGGGAGCCTATCGGCGGCTACGGCTGGGAGAAAACCTGGCGCCCGCTGACCGACCAGAATTTCCACCTTGGACTCGGCTATACCCTTGGCGTGACGGCGCGCGATAACTGGGACTACATCCCCATTCCGGTGATCTTACCATTGGCGTCAATAGGTTACGGTCCGGCGACTTTCCAGATGACCTATATTCCCGGCACCTACAATAACGGTAACGTTTACTTCGCCTGGGCTCGTATACAGTTTTAATTCGCTAAGTCTTAGCAATAAATGAGATAAGCGGTGTGTCTTGTGGAAAAACAAGGACTAAAGCGTTACCCACTAAAAAAGATAGCGACTTTTATCACTTTTTAGCAAAGTTGCACTGGACAAAAGGTACCACAATTGGTGTACTGATACTCGACACAGCATTAGTGTCGATTTTTCATATAAAGGTAATTTTGATGTCTAAGATTAAAGGTAACGTTAAGTGGTTTAATGAGTCCAAAGGATTCGGTTTCATTACTCCGGAAGATGGCAGCAAAGATGTATTCGTACACTTCTCTGCAATCCAGTCCAACGGTTTCAAAACTCTGGCTGAAGGTCAGCGTGTAGAGTTCGAAATCACTAACGGTGCCAAAGGCCCTTCTGCTGCAAACGTAATGGCTATCTAACCAACACGTCAGTAGAATATAAAAACCCGCTTAACGCGGGTTTTTTTTTGCCTGTTTTTCAGATTGTTAACGGCTGGCGGCCTGCGAGAAAAGCCAGAAGGCGACGGCCGTCATGGCAAACGAACCCAGCAAATTCACCATCACGTTGAGGAGTGCCCAGCTCACCCGCCCCTGCTGCAGGAGAAAGACCACTTCCGCCGAGAAGGTGGAGAAGGTGGTCAACCCGCCGCAGAACCCGGTGGTGATCAGGAGCTTCCACATCGGGTCAATATCCGTCAGACGGTTAAACCACGCCAGCCCGGCACCAATCACAAAGGCGCCTACCAGGTTGGCCGTCAATGTCCCAATCGGGATAGCATGATGCACAGGGTTGAGCTTCATGCCGAGCCACCAGCGCAATACGCTGCCGGTGCCACCGCCAATAAAAACGGCGCAAAGAAGTTGAAACACGGTTGTTTCCTGCTATTTGATATAAGAGAACCTCAAGTGTAGCGCGCGACGGGCGCGATTGGCTATTCATAACCTGACCGGAGAAAAACATGCGGGTAGCGGCAGGACAATTTGCCGTCACGCCAGTATGGCGGACGAATGCGCAGACCTGTGTGACGATGATGCAACAGGCTGCGCGTGAAGGGGCGGCGCTGCTGGTGCTGCCAGAGGCGTTACTGGCGCGAGATGACAACGACCCGGATATGTCAGTGAAATCGGCTCAGCCGCTGGATGGGGCGTTTTTGCAGCAGCTGCTGGCTGAGAGCGGGCGTAACCGTTTGACCACGGTCCTGACGCTGCATGTGCCGTCGGCAGAAGGCCGTGCGACCAATACGCTGGTGGTCTTGCGGGATGGCGAAGTAATAGCCCATTATCACAAACTGCATTTATACGACGCCTTCGCAATGCAGGAGTCGCGGCGGGTGGATCCTGGCCAGCAGATCCCGCCGGTAATTGAAGTGGCGGGGTTACGCGTTGGCCTGATGACCTGCTACGATCTTCGCTTTCCGGAACTGGCCCTATCGCTGGCGCTGAACGGAGCTGAGCTGCTGGTACTGCCCACCGCATGGGTGAGAGGGCCACAGAAAGAGCACCACTGGGCGACGCTGTTGGCGGCGCGCGCGCTCGATACGACCTGCTATATCGTGGCGGCAGGCGAATGCGGGACGCGGAATATTGGTCAGAGCCGCATTGTAGACCCGCTGGGAACGACGCTGGCGGGGGCCGGGAGCGAACCGCAGCTGATCTTTGCCGATGTCTCCGCAGAGCACCTTGCGCGGGTTCGCGAGCGTTTGCCGGTACTGCAGAACCGACGATTTGCGCCACCGCAATTATTGTGATGTTTTTTTAAACAGGGCTTGATTCACCTTGTTACAGATTGCTATTGTGTCCGCGCGTCAAATACCCGTATTGTTTATCCTAATAATTCGCTGTGCACGTCAGGACGGACACCCCTGCGCTAACTCCTTCAGGGGGAAGGCTCTGGGCCGAATCACGCAGCCCACGCACAGGTGGATTACAATATGACGGATAAATGCGTGTATGATGGCGTATTCGCAGCTTGTATAGAGAAGAAGGTTAGCTATGGGTGAGATTAGTATTACCAAACTGCTGGTAGTCGCAGCACTGATTATCTTAGTGTTTGGTACCAAGAAATTACGTACGCTGGGCGGCGACCTGGGTTCGGCTATCAAGGGCTTTAAAAAGGCCATGAACGAGGATGACGATAGCGCGAAGAAAGCCACCGTGGAAGAAGAAGCGCCGGCGCAGAAGATCTCTCATAAAGAGTAATTGATCCGATGCGTCCCCCCGGAGGGATGCTGGCGGAACGGCGAAGAGGCCGCGACGAATATCGTTGCGGCCTTTGTCGTTTTTGGCGATGCCGCGCAGAAAAGATGCAACGAACTGTTACGAAAACGCGAAGCAGAGGAAGCAGAGAGGGGCCGCTGCGGCGAAAAGGCGCGCAGCGGCAGAAGCGGCAATTACTTCACTTCCATTCCTTTAGCCTGCAGGTCGGCATGATAGGAAGAGCGAACGAAGGGACCGCAGGCGGCGTGGGTGAAGCCCATCGCCATCGCTTCCGCTTTCATCTCTTCGAACTCTTCCGGGCTGACGTAGCGCTGTACTGGCAGGTGGTGACGGCTCGGCTGCAGATACTGGCCTAACGTCAGCATGGTGACGCCATGGCGACGCAGGTCGCGCATGACTTCGATGATCTCGTCATTGGTTTCGCCCAGACCGACCATCAGGCCAGATTTCGTCGGGATCTCCGGATGCGCTTCTTTAAAACGCTCCAGCAGCTTCAGCGACCAGTTGTAATCCGCGCCCGGACGCACCTGACGATAGAGACGAGGTACGTTTTCGAGGTTATGGTTAAAGACATCCGGCGGGGTTACCGTCAGAATATCAAGCGCGCGATCCATGCGGCCGCGGAAATCCGGAACCAGCGTTTCGATCTTAATCGACGGGTTTTTCTCGCGAATGGCGCTGATGCAGTCGGCAAAATGCTGTGCGCCGCCATCACGCAGGTCGTCACGGTCCACTGAAGTGACCACGACGTAGCGCAGACCCATATCAGCGATGGTTTGCGCCAGCTTCTGTGGTTCGTTCGCATCTGGTGCAACCGGGCGCCCGTGCGCGACATCGCAGAACGGGCAGCGACGGGTACAGATCGCGCCGAGGATCATAAAGGTCGCGGTACCGTGGTTGAAGCATTCTGCAAGGTTCGGGCAGGAGGCTTCTTCACACACGGAGTGCAGGCCGTTCTTACGCATCGCTGCTTTGATACCCTGGATACGGGACGAATCTGCCGGAAGTTTGATTTTCATCCATTCCGGTTTTCTGAGCAGAGCTTCACGCTCAGTTGCCACGTTTTTCACCGGGATAAGGGCCATTTTATCGGCGTCGCGGTACTTAACACCGCGTTCCATCACAATGGGTTTACTCATAGCGTGCGTGTTCCAGTTGCGAGTCACGAAGGAAAGCGAATTAATTCAATGAAATGTTGCAATTATCAACTATTTTTGAATCAAGAGCAGGCAGTATACCATTGAAAAGGGTCAGAAAGCAGCCTGCCTGCCTCGCAAATTGTAAAATAGTTGTTGTTTTATCCTTTTCCTTTCCGTGCGCTACGCCTTAAACGCCTGGATTACCGTCTCGATAATTTCTTTCAGCAATGGCTCCTTCCCGCTTTGCTTATTGTAGTGCAGCGCAACATTAATTTTTTCGTCCTGCAGGGAGTGAAAATCCAGGGTTTGCAGTGGCCAGAGCCGGGATACCATGGCGAACAGGCGCTCGGTGGTCAGCCCCAGCATGTCGCTCTCGGCGATCATGGCTGCCTGGGTCAGCAGGTTAAAGGTGCTGAATCCGCAGCGTCGTTCGCCCATCTCTTCCTGCAGGCGGCGGTGAAGGGTGGGGTAGCGCTGGCCTTCCGGAAGCAGCAGCGCAAATTCATACTGAGCGAGATGGGCTTCATCCTGTGGGCCGTGCAGCGCAGGGTGCTCAGCACGGCAGTACATCCGTACCCGATCCTGGTACAGCACATGATGGCTTATCGCCTGGCCGCTGTGCAGATGAGTGTCAATTAACAGATCCACCTGGCGCTGGTCGAGCTGCCGCGCGGCGTCGGTGATGGCGATGTTGTGCAACAGGATCTGCGGAAAGGCCGGTTTTAGCGCACTGGCCACGATGGGTATCAGTAGCGCCCCCATGCCTGGCGTGGTGGCGATAGTGATCACCCGCTGCTGGTGGGGGCTACCGGCGATATCCAGCGCACTGAGGAAAGCCTCCATACCCCGGCTGATGTACTGATGAAGATGGGTAGCATACGCGGTGGGCATCACACCTTGCCCCTTGCGGATAAACAGCGGGTCAGGAAAAAGCGCCCGCAGTTTGTTAATCGACTGGCTAATAGCCGATGGCGTGATATTCAGTATCTTAGCGGCGTTGACGATGCCTTTATGGACGTAAACGGCTTCGAAGATGGTTAACAGGTTGAGGTCAATATTGCGCAGGATGCGAAACATCTGGCGGTCATAACGTTCATCCTGTCGTTCAGGGGATTCTGACGGAGACGTATTCTCTGGCACGCGATGAGTCCGGTTGGGAATGATAGGGCAAGTATAGCGGCCCACCGCCTCCCGTACGTGACAATTGATTGCAAAAATAATGTGTTAATCGTTTAGCGCCCCGCCGCCTGCGGGGCGCTGATCTACCGTTTACTGCTGGGGGAGATATTCGTGCGGGGGATGGTTCAGCAGCGCCAGCAGATTGGCAACCAGCCGCGGGGCGACCGTCTCTGGAGTCACCTCTGGCTGCCACTGGCGCATTTGCGTCATCTCCATGCCGGCATAGCCGCAGGGATTGATGCGCAGAAATGGCGCGAGATCCATCGCGATATTGAGCGCCAGACCGTGGAAAGAGCACCCTTTGCGGATCCGCAGTCCCAGTGAGCAGATTTTGCGATCGCCGACGTAGACCCCTGGGGCATCGGCGCGGGGATGCGATTCGATGCCATACTCGGCCAGGGTATTAACGACCGTTTGCTCCAGCAGCGTCACCAGCTCGCGCACACCCAGCTTGCGGCGTTTAAGGTTCAACAGAACATACATTACCTGCTGTCCTGGACCGTGATAGGTCACCTGGCCGCCGCGATCGCTCTGGATCACCGGAATATCGCCGGGCACCAGCACGTGTTCCGCTTTGCCTGCCTGGCCCTGAGTGAAGACCGGGTGATGTTCCACCAGCCAGATCTCGTCGAGGGTGTCTTCATCGCGGGCGTCGGTGAATTCATGCATCGCCTGCGAGATGGGTTCGTATGGTTGCAGGCCAAGCTGCCGGATAAGAATTTTATTGTGCTGCAAAACAACATCTCCGCCGGGAAGAGAGGACTCAGGGCGGGGAGTATATCACAGCAGGGCGGAAGGGGATGAAAGGACCCGGCACGGCGGCCGGGTCGGGGAAAAGGTTACAGCACCATCCGTACGATATCGATATTGCCTAACTCTTCGTACAGCGTTTCCACCTGCTCAATGTGGGTGGCGTTGATGGTGATGGAGACCGAGTGGTAGTTACCTTTGCTGCTCGGTTTTACTGACGGCGAGTAATCACCAGGCGCATGGCGCTGTACCACTTCCACCACCTGATCAACCAGCTCCGGCAACGCCTGTCCCATTACTTTGTAAGTAAAGGGGGTAGGGAATTCCAGCAGTTCGTTAAGTTTGGTTTTCATGTCAGCTCCGGTGTTACGACAAAATAATAACTCCCACCAAGGGCGGGAGTTATCAGGTTACTTGGATAAATAGTATATGGGGATGGAAATCACACTTTCAAGTGTTCGATTTTTAACCAAACCAGTGGTGGAACATTAACTTAATGTAATCAATAATTTTGCCAAAGAAATTCCCTTCCGGGATTTCCTGCAGCACCACGAGCGGGCGCTGATCGATAGTTTTACCATCCAACTGGAAGTTGATGGTGCCGACCACCTGGTTTTTCTGCAGCGGGGCGTGCAGTTCAGTGTTATTCAGCACATAGCTGGCTTTCAGATCTTTCATCCGGCCACGCGGGATGGTCAGGTAGACATCTTTATCCACCCCCAGCGAGGCGCGATCGCTGTCACCGAACCAGGCCGGTTCGGAAGCAAACTCTTTGCCGGCTTTGATCGGGTTGACGGTTTCAAAGAAGCGGAAGCCCCAGGTCAGCAGTTTTTTGCTTTCCGACTCACGACCTTTGAAAGTACGTCCGCCCATCACCGCCGAGATAAGACGCATCTGGCCTTCGGTGGCAGAGGCGACGAGGTTGTAGCCCGCTTTGTCGGTATGACCCGTTTTGATGCCGTCGACGTTCAGGCTGTTATCCCACAGCAGGCCGTTACGGTTCAGCTGGCGGATGCCGTTGAAAGTGAACTCTTTCTCACGATAGATAGAGTACTCGTTCGGCACATCGCGGATCAGCGCCTGGCCAATCAGCGCCATGTCGCGCGCGGAACTGTACTGTCCGTCAGCATCGAGGCCGTGAACGGTCTGGAAATGGGTGTTTTTCAGGCCCAGGGCGTTAACATAGTTGTTCATCAGGCTGACGAAGGCGTCCTGGCTACCGGCAACATAGTCGGCCATGGCCACGCAGGCATCGTTACCCGACTGCAGGTTGATACCCCGGATCAGCTGCGAAACCGGAACCTGCATCCCCGGCTTGAGGAACATCAGAGAAGAGCCTTTGAAAACCGGGTTGCCGGTGGCCCAGGCATCGTTGCCGACAGTGACCAGATCGGACTCTTTGAATTTACCCGCTTTCATCGCCTGACCGATGACATAGCTGGTCATCATTTTGGTCAGACTGGCCGGGTCGCGACGGGAGTCGGCGTTATTTTCCGCCAGCACTTTGCCGGAGTTGTAATCAATAAGCACCCAGGATTCGGCGTCAATCTGCGGGGCGCCTGGGATCATCGTTTTGATATTCAGGTCATCGGCGCGGGCAGCGGAGGAGAGCGCTGCAACGGAGAGCGCCGTGATGAGTAAACGAGCGGTGAAAGAGGTCTTCATGGTCAGAACAACGGCATCCGTGATGGAGTTAAAAAAAGTGCCTTACTATAGCAAATGCTCTGCGGGCCAGCATCCGACATTGCGCATGAGTTTGTTAATGACTTTTACATGCGCAAGGTGAACGGGCTGCCCGCGGCGTTTAGTTGGCGCGAGTAATAAAGGACTGCAGCTGCGCTTCGCTTTGCAGGCGCTGCTGAACGGCGCTGGCCTGCGCCTTATCAGCAAACGGGCCCAGCTGAATACGCCATACCGCGCCGTTTTGCGTGACCCGGCCTGGCACCGAGAACTGCTGGCTCAGGCGCTGCTGATACTGCTGCGCCCGCGCCTGGTCGCTCACTGCGCCAACCTGGACGACAAAATTACCGCTGGCGCTGGAGGTGGCGGTAGAGGAGGCGGCAACGGCGCTGGCGGTCGCGGCAGTGGCCGCTGTCGCCGCTACGCTACCCTGGATGGAGCCTGGCGCGGTGACGGGAGCCGTTTGCGTCGCGACGGCAGCAGCAGGGGCCGCAGTGGCGGCGGTCGTGGCTGCCGGCTCGCTACTCTCCAGCACGCCGCTGTTCAGCGGCGTCGGGGCGCCGAGGAAACCGCCGCTGTTCACCGGCGCGCCGACGCTGTCTTCCGGCTTCAGCGTGCTGTTGCTGATCGGGCGAACGTCGGCAGGCGCAGGCTGGTTCATACCTGTGGCGTCACCGCCGTCCAGATTCGGTCGGGCGGGCAGGGCGTACGTCTGTTTGGCGACGGTGGTGCAGGCCATTCCCGGACCGGAAAGCGAACCGTCAGGCGCAACGATGATGGGGTCGATACGCACCTTGGTGTTGTTCGAGGTGTTCAGACGGTCAGCAGACGCACGGGAGAGCGAGATAACGCGATCGTTACCATACGGGCCGCGATCGTTAATCCGCACGACGATCATGCGGCCGTTAGCGAGGTTGGTGATCCGCGCATAGCTCGGGATTGGCAGCGTGGGGTGCGCCGCGGTCAACTGGGTCGGATCGAAGGTTTCGCCGCTGGCGGTCAGGTTACTGTTAGGTTCCGCGTCATAGATCGCCGCAAAACCAGCCTGCGTAAAGTTGGCCGGATCCTGAACGATTTTATAGCTTTTACCGTCGCGCTCATAATCCTGATTCGCCGTGGCGTTCGGCGTTTCATACTGCGGATCGGCGCCGCTGATCTCAACCGTCGGGCCATTACAGACGGCCGGCTGTGGAGTACTGACCGTTTTTTGTTGCACGTCATCACTCGAACATGCCGCCAGCAGCCCCGCTGCTATGCAGATCCCCAGCCATTGCTTACGCATTGCAAACCCCTTTAAACGCTTTTCGACAACATTTTTCTGTGGGTATGGATCGACATCACGATACCAAACCCGGCCATCAATACGATCAGGGCGGAGCCCCCGTAGCTCACCAGCGGCAACGGTACGCCCACCACCGGTAAAATACCACTCACCATACCAATATTTACGAAGACATAAACGAATAAAATCAACATTAAACCACCGGCCATGACCCGGCCAAAGGTGGTTTGCGCCTGGGCGGCAATCCACAGCCCGCGCATGATCAGCAAAATATAGAGCGCCAGCAGGATCAGCACACCAATCAGCCCCAGCTCTTCGGCCAACACGGCGAAGATAAAGTCGGTGTGGCGTTCCGGCAGGAACTCCAGCTGCGACTGCGTGCCGTGCAGCCAGCCTTTGCCGCGCAGACCGCCGGAACCAATGGCAATTTTAGACTGAATAATGTGATAGCCGGCGCCCAGCGGGTCGGTTTCCGGATCGAGGAGCATCATCACGCGCTGGCGCTGATAGTCATGCATCAGGAAGAACCACAGGATCGGAATAAAGGCGGCGACCAGCACCACGGCGATCCCGATAAGACGCCAGCTTAGACCGGAAAGGAACAGCACAAACAGCCCGGAGAGAGCGATCAGAATCGAGGTGCCGAGGTCGGGCTGCGCTGCCACCAGCAGGGTCGGCAGGAAGATCAGCACCAGCGCAATCGCGGTGTTCTTCAGCGACGGCGGACAGACGTCGCGGTTAATAAAGCGCGCGACCATCAGCGGCACGGCGATTTTCGCTATCTCCGACGGCTGAAAGCGGACGATACCGAGATCCAGCCAGCGCTGCGCCCCTTTGGAGATAGCGCCGAAAGCATCAACGGCCACCAGCAGAATAATACAGAAAATATAAAGATAGGGCGCCCAGCCTTCATAGACCCGCGGTGGGATCTGCGCCATGACGATCATGATCACCACGCCCATGGCGATCTGGCCGATTTTACGTTCCATCATGCCGACGTCCTGACCGCTGGCGCTCCAGATAACCAGCGCGCTGTAGGTCAGTAGCGCCAGCAGGATCAGCAGCATGGTGGGGTCAAGATGGATTTTATCCCACAGCGATTTTTTGTTCGGATTGTCCGTCATTATTGATCCTCCCCTGCGGTGACCGCCGGGTTTTCGCTTGGCAGCGTGGTGTTGTTATCGCCCAGCATAATGTGATCAAGGATTTGTCGCATAATGGTGCCGACCGCCGGGCCGGCGCCGCCGTTTTCCAGGATCATCGCCACGGCAACCTGAGGGTTGTTATAAGGCGCAAACGCCGTCATCAGTTTATGGTCGCGCAGACGTTCAGAGATGCGGTGCGCGTTATAGGTTTCGTTGGCCTTCAGGCCGAACACCTGGGCGGTACCGGACTTGGCCGCGATCTTATACGGCGCGCTGGCGAAATATTTGTGCGCGGTGCCGTTGCCGCGGTTGGCCACGCCGAACATGCCGTCTTTGGCGATTTCCCAGTAGCCGGAATGGATGTCGCCCACCGGCGGCTCATGCGGCTGAACCCACGGAACGGGCTTGCCGTCTTCCACGGTGCTTTGCAGCAGGTGCGGCACTTTCACCACCCCGTCGTTAATCAGGATCATCAGCGCCTTGTTCATCTGGATGGGGGTGGCAGTCCAGTACCCCTGACCGATGCCCACCGGAATGGTGTCCCCCTGGTACCAGGGTTTCTTGAAGCGCTTGAGCTTCCATTCGCGGGTTGGCATGTTGCCCGAGCGCTCTTCAGAAAGGTCGATACCGGTGTAGTGGCCGTAGCCAAACTTGCTCATCCACTCAGAGAGGCGATCGATGCCCATGTCATAGGCGACCTGATAGAAATAGGTATCCGCAGACTCCTCCAGCGCTTTGGTGACGTTCAGGTGGCCGTGGCCCCATTTTTTCCAGTCACGATAGCGTTTATCGGAGCCAGGCAGCTGCCACCAGCCTGGGTCGAACAGGCTGGTATTGCGGGTGATCACCCCGGCGCTCAGCGCCGAGACGGCGACGTACGGTTTTACCGTTGACGCCGGCGGGTAGACCCCCTGCGTCGCGCGGTTGACCAGCGGCGTGTTCGGATCGTTGAGCAGGCCGGAGTAATCTTTACTGGAGATGCCGTCGACGAACAGGTTCGGGTCATAGCTTGGCGTAGATACCAGCGCCAGAACGGCGCCGGTACGCGGATCGGTGACCACCACGGCGGCACGGCTACCGGCCAGCAGGGTTTCGATATACTGCTGCAGCTTGAGATCGAGAGTGAGGTAGATATCGCGTCCGGCCTGCGGCGGCACCTCTTTCAGTTGTCGAATGACGCGGCCGCGGTTGTTCACTTCAACCTCTTCGTAGCCGGTCTGACCGTGCAGGACATCCTCATAATAACGCTCAATACCCAGCTTACCGATGTCGTGGGTCGAGGCGTAGTTAGCCAGCTTGCCTTCTTTGTCGAGGCGGTCGACGTCTTTATCGTTAATTTTTGAGACGTAGCCAATGACGTGCGTCAGCGCCGAGTTATAGGGATAATAACGACGCTTGTAGCCTTTGACTTCCACGCCGGGAAAGCGGTACTGGTTGACGGCAAAGCGGGCAACCTGCACTTCACTGAGGTTGACCTTTACCGGAATCGAGGTAAAGCGATGGGAGCGTGCGCGCTCCTTTTTGAAGCCGGCGATATCATCGTCGGTTAAATCGACGACGTCACGCAGCGCATCCAGCGTCTGCTGCACGTTATCGACTTTCTCCGGCATCATCTCCAGCTGATAAATGGTGCGGTTAAGCGCCAGCGGGGTGCCGTTGCGATCGTAAATAATGCCGCGGCTCGGCGGGATCGGTACCAGCTTGATGCGGTTTTCGTTCGAACGCGTCTGATAGTCATTGAAGCGAACGATTTGCACATTGTACAGGTTGGCGACCAGAACGCCGGTAAGCAGCAAAATCCCCAAAAAAGCGACCAGCGCCCGGCGCACGAACAGCGAGGATTCAGCCGTATAGTCGCGGAAAGAATTCTGTAATTTCATTCGCTGCTTAGTCTACCCTGATCATCATTACTCACGGTGGTACGGGTGGTTGGTGGTAATGCTCCACGCCCGATACAGACTCTCGGCCACCAGTACGCGCACCAGCGGGTGAGGTAAGGTGAGGGTGGAGAGCGACCAACTCTGTTCCGCCGCTGCTTTACAGGCTGGAGAGAGGCCTTCCGGGCCGCCTACCAGCAAACTGACGTCGCGCCCGTCCTGTTTCCAGCGTTCCAGTTCGCGCGCCAGCTGCGGCGTATCCCATGGTTTTCCCGGAATATCCAGGGTCACGATACGGTTCTTACCGGCAGCGGCCAACATCATCTCACCCTCTTTTTCGAGGATGCGCTTGATATCGGCGTTCTTGCCGCGTTTACCGGCGGGGATCTCCACCAGTTCAAACGGCATATCTTTGGGAAAACGGCGCAGATACTCGCTAAAGCCGGTCTGTACCCAGTCCGGCATTTTGGTGCCAACGGCCACCAGCTGCAACTTCACGCATTAACTCCAGAGTTTTTCCAGCTCGTACAGACGACGGCTCTCTTCCTGCATGACGTGAACCATCACGTCGCCGAGGTCGACGACGATCCAGTCGGCGGCGGCTTCCCCTTCAACGCCCAGCGGCAGCATGCCGGCGGCGCGGGATTCCTGAACCACGTGGTCAGCGATGGACATCACGTGACGGGTAGAGGTGCCGGTGCAGATAATCATGCAATCGGTGATGCTGGATTTGCCATGTACATCAATGGCGACGATGTCCTGACCTTTCAGGTCATCAATTTTGTCGATAACAAAATCCTGGAGTGCTTTACCCTGCAAGTGTTCCCCCTGGGTGCATGAAGATTGATAATGATAAAGAGCCTGACAGTATACCTGAACTGATGAAAAAGTCGGGTGAAATGTCTGTCGGCAGGCGTTCGTGGCGGGGTATCATCCCATCCCTCGCCGCGGATTGCATCGCCATTTTTGTAAAACAATTTCTGCAAACATGCTGTGGCGGATGCTGCCCGGCAGCGGAGAATAGCAGCCTGCTCTGGCCTGTCAATGGTCTGGCGGGAATTCTTCTTGCGGCTGCCAGACGGCCTGGCTATTTAATACGCGCAGGGTGGTGAAATCGTCGCGCATATCGAGGAGGCTCCAGGCGCCATGGGCAATCGGGAAATGCCACATCGCCGCCGCGGGCATCTGCAACAGCAGGGCCGTCAGCAGGCTCAGGACGCCCTGATGGCCGACAATCAGCAGGTGGTCAAGATGGCGGTAGTCGGCCAGCGTTGTGGTGAATTCGCTGACGCGGCGGGCAAAATTCTGAAAGCTTTCGCCGTTGGTGGGGGCCACGTGCTGCCAGTCAGCACACCACGCGGCATAGTTTTCCGCATCCTCTCGCTGAAGGTCGCGATGATGACGCATCTCCCAGTCGCCGAAAAACATTTCATTGAGCGTGGCATGGCACTCACGCGGGATATGGCGATCGCCAAGCAGCAGATCGGCCGTTGTCCCGGTTCTCGCCAGCTCGCTACAGATGACTTTGTCGAAAGGTACTGCCCGCAGCCGTTCGCCGAGCGCTCGCGCCTGGGCGACGCCGCGCGGCGTCAGAGGAGTGGGGGCGTGGCCGCTGTATAACCCGGCAACGTTGGCTTCGGTTTCGCCGTGGCGAACTAACCATAATTTCATGATGATGCTCAGACAGGCGGTGGAGACGTGGCGCTACGATAGCGCTTTTTTAGCGTCGGGCCCAGTCCGGGGTCAGCAATAGAGTCCCTGCTCGCGGATGTAGTCCAGCACGGTGGCCGGCAGCATCTCGGCGCAGGATTCCCCGCGCTCGAGGCGCTGGCGGATAATCGTCGCCGAGATATCGAACCACGGCGTCTCCGCCAGGTAGATGGCCCCGGCGGGGCGGTTATGCAGGCGCTCTACGTCGTGGGTTAAGTGACGGTCCAGCCACTGCTGATCCGCGTCGTGCGCCATGGTCAGCGGGTAACCCGGACGGCGGCAGACGATCAGATGAACGTTATCAAGGATGGTTTCATAGCGGTGCCAGGTGGGGAAGGTGAGCAACGAATCCTGGCCGATGATAAACGCCAGCGGTTTTTCTGACCCCTGCTCCTGCCGCCATGCCTGCAGCGTGTCTGCTGTCCAGGAGGGGGTGTCACGCTGCAACTCGCGTTCGTCGAGCGTGAACAGCGGTTTATCGGCAATCGCCAGCTTAAGCATATGCACGCGCTGGGCGCTGGTGGCTTCCGGCTGGGGACGGTGCGGCGGGACGTTGTTAGGCATGATGATGACCTTGCTCAGGCCAATCTGATTCGCCAGGATCTCGACCGGCTTGAGGTGACCATAATGCACCGGATCGAAGGTGCCGCCATAGATTGCCTGTAACTGAGTCATATCAACCATCAATAAAAACGTCCGCCAGGGCTTTGTGGCAGAGCAACAACGAAAGACTTTCCAGTTCGGGCCAGACGTCGTGCCCGTAATCCTGTTTAAAGGTCAGTTCCGCGCGGGTCAGGAGGGTCACCGCCTGGCGCAACTGTTCCCCGCTCAGTCGGGCGAGGGCATCGCTGAGCAGCTGACGGCGATTTTGCCAGACCCGATGTTTATCAAACAGCGAGCGCAGCGGCGTGTGCGTCGACTGGCGTTTGAGCGTGACCAGCAGCAGCAGCTCCCGCTGTAGCGTACGCAGCAGGATCGCCGGCTCGCAGCCTTCAAGGCGGAGCTGTTGCAGAACATGCAGCACGCGCTTGCTTTTGCCTGCCAGTAGCGCATCGACCCAATGGTAAGGGGTAAAGTGGGCGGCATCGTTTACCGCCTGCTCAACCCGGGGCAGGGTCAGCTTACCGTCCGGCCAGAGCAGCGCCAGACGCTCCAGCGCCTGCGCCAGCGCCAGCAGATTACCTTCGTAACAGTAGCACAGCAGCTGACTGGCCGCGTCGTCGAGCTGCAGCTGATGCTGTTTGGCCCGGGCGGCCAGCCAGCGCGGCAGCTGCGCGTATTCCGGCGTCTGGCAACTGACCTGGACGGCCCGCTGCGCCAGGGCGGTAAGCCACGCGGCATTCTCCTGGGCTTTGGTCAGCTTATTCCCGCGAACTATCAGCAGCAGGTCGTCGTGCAGCAGGCCGATCAGGGTCGCCAGCTGTTCGTTGATCGCCGCGTTAGGGCCGTTTTCCGGCAGGATTAGCAGCAGCGTTTGCCGGCTGGAGAACAGACTCAACGCCTGGCTTAACGCGAAAATCGCCTGCCAGTCGGTGCTGTTATCGATGGTGAAGGTGTGGTGCTCGGTAAAGCCCTGGGCGGCAGCGGCTTCGCGAATGGCGTCCTGGCTTTCCTGCAACAGCAGGGGATCGTTGCCAAGCAGCAGATAGGCCGCGCGCAGCCCTTCAGTGAGCTGCGCGCGGAGTTGTTCCGGGTACAACCGAATCATCATTGACCCAGAGTGGTGGATACGCGGTTACCCGAGGAAGCCGGTGCCGTGCTGCCGGCGACCGGTTTCTCTTCCTGCTGGGTTGCTTCAACATCTGCAACCTGCACGCTCGGCAGCTTACGAATCAGCTGTTCCGCCGCTTTGTCGTACATTTCCTGGATAATCATATCCTGCTCGGCGTCTTTCGCTAACGCCGCCTGCGGGTTATCGAAGAACGAACGATAGACCTTGGTGGTAATCGGATAGATATCGTGACCCGGGATCAGGACGCTGGCATGAACGGTCATGACCATCTGATATTCCGCGGTACGACCATCCTGGAACACCGAGGCGGTATCTTTCTGAATCGACGAACCATCGAGGCGCAGAGAAGGAACATCTTTACGCAGCGTGCTGGCGTCGATCAGGTCCACGCCATTAAGACGCAGCTGATTACGTACCGCGCGACTTAACGGTCCGTTCGGATCGCTCGACTGAAGAATCATGGTTTTCATGGTGGTGGGCACCTTCGTAGTGCTACGCAGATGCCAGCCACAGCCGGCGGTGACAAGCACCGCCAGGGATAACAACATTGTTACCAGATATCGCACGCTTCCTCCCGCGCTTAGCCAACGACCAGATTGAGCAGTTTACCCGGAACGTAAATCACTTTACGCACGGTTTTACCGTCGAGATATTTCGCGACCAGATGCTCCTGGCCGGCACGCTCGCGGACCTGCTCTTCAGTTGCATCTACCGCAACGGTAATTTTACCACGAACTTTGCCATTGACCTGGACGACGACGAGGGTGCTGTCTTCCACCATCGCGCTTTCATCCGCCACCGGCCACGGCGCGTTGTCGATATCGCCTTCGCCGTTCAGCTCGCGCCACAGGGTGAAGCTGGCGTGCGGGGTGAACGGGTTCAGCATACGCACCACCGCCAGCAGCGCTTCCTGCATCAGGGCACGATCCTGTTCGTCTTCCTGCGGCGCTTTCGCCAGCTTGTTCATCAGCTCCATGATCGCCGCGATGGCGGTGTTGAAGGTCTGACGACGGCCGATGTCATCGGTCACTTTGGCGATCGTTTTGTGAATATCGCGACGCAGCGCTTTCTGATCTTCACTCAGCGCCGCCACGTTCAATGCCGCAACGTCCCCTTTGGTGGTGTGCTCGTAGACCAGTTTCCAGACGCGTTTCAGGAAGCGGTTAGCCCCTTCAACGCCAGATTCCTGCCACTCGAGGGTCATATCCGCCGGGGACGCAAACATCATGAACAGACGCACGGTATCCGCGCCATAACGCTCAACCATCACCTGCGGGTCGATGCCGTTGTTTTTCGACTTGGACATCTTGCTCATGCCGGTGTACACCAGCTCATGGCCTGCCGCGTCTTTCGCTTTCACGATGCGGCCTTTTTCGTCGCGCTCAACGATGGCGTCAACCGGGGAAACCCAGTTACGTTCGCCGTTTTCGCCTACATAGTAGAAGGCGTCAGCCAGCACCATGCCCTGGCACAGCAGCTGCTTCGCCGGCTCATCGGAGTTGACCATGCCCGCGTCGCGCATCAGCTTGTGGAAGAAGCGGAAGTAGAGCAGGTGCATGATGGCGTGTTCGATACCGCCGATGTAGATATCTACCGGCAGCCAGTAGTTGGCCGCTTTCGAATCCAGCATCCCTTCCTGATACTGCGGGCAGGTGTAGCGCGCATAGTACCAGGAGGATTCCATAAAGGTGTCAAAGGTGTCGGTTTCACGCAGCGCCGGCTGACCGTTAACGGTGGTCTTCGCCCATTCAGGATCGGCTTTGATCGGGCTGGTGATGCCGTCCATGACCACATCTTCCGGCAGGATCACCGGCAGTTGATCTTCCGGGGTCGGCAGCACGGTGCCATCTTCCAGGGTCACCATCGGGATCGGCGCACCCCAGTAGCGTTGACGGGACACACCCCAGTCACGCAGACGGTAGTTAATTTTACGCTCGCCTACGCCCATGGCTGCCAGTTTGTCGGCAATGGCGTTGAAGCCGGCTTCATAATCGAGGCCGCTGAACTCGCCGGAGTTAAACAGGACGCCTTTCTCGGTCAGCGCCTGCGCGGAGAGATCCGGCTCGCTGCCGTCAGCGGCGAGGATAACCGGCTTGATGTTCAGACCGTACTTGCTGGCGAACTCATAGTCACGCTGGTCGTGACCCGGAACGGCCATGACCGCGCCGGTGCCGTATTCCATCAGCACGAAGTTTGCCGCCCAGACAGGAATTTCTTCGCCGGTCAGCGGGTGAATGGCTTTAAACCCGGTATCGACGCCTTTTTTCTCCATCGTCGCCATGTCGGCTTCGGCTACTTTGGTATTACGGCATTCGTCGATAAAGGCAGCCAGCGCCGGATTGTTCGCTGCAGCCTGCTGCGCCAGCGGGTGACCCGCCGCGACAGCCAGGTAGGTGCAGCCCATAAAGGTGTCCGGACGGGTGGTGTAGACGGTCAGCTTATCGGCGTAGTTGTTGACGTCAAAGGAGATTTCCACCCCTTCGGAACGGCCGATCCAGTTGCGCTGCATGGTCTTTACGGTGTCTGGCCAGTGATCCAGTTTATCCAGATCGTTCAGCAGTTCATCGGCGTAGGCGGTGATTTTAATAAACCACTGCGGGATCTCTTTACGCTCGACTTTGGTATCGCAGCGCCAGCAGCAGCCGTCGATAACCTGTTCGTTGGCCAGTACGGTCTGGTCGTTCGGGCACCAGTTCACCGCGGAGGTTTTCTTGTATACCAGCCCTTTTTTGTACAGCTCGGTGAAGAACTTCTGCTCCCAGCGGTAGTATTCCGGGGTGCAGGTCGCCAGCTCGCGGCTCCAGTCATAGCCAAAACCCAGCATTTTGAGCTGGTTTTTCATGTAGGCGATGTTGTCGTAGGTCCACGGTGCTGGCGCGGTGTTGTTTTTCACTGCCGCGCCTTCCGCCGGCAGACCAAACGCATCCCAGCCAATCGGCTGCAGGACGTTTTTGCCCAGCATACGCTGGTAGCGGGCAATCACGTCGCCGATGGTGTAGTTCCGCACGTGACCCATGTGTAGTCGACCAGAAGGATAAGGAAGCATCGACAGGCAGTAATACTTCTCTTTGCTCTCGTCTTCAGTTACTTCAAATGTACGATTTTCGTCCCAGTGAAGCTGGACTTTCGATTCTATCTCTTCCGGGCGGTATTGCTCTTGCATGGCAGCCAGTGGTCCTGTTTTCAATACAGCTACAAAATGTAGCCAATGGATGTGTTATTTCAGATCGGCATAGCATAGCCCAAACGCCCCCGTCAAAACAGCCTTTCGCACATTAACATCGGCAAAAGCCGCGCTGATTATTTCGCGACTCTGTGGCTTGTCAGACACAGCGGGAGAGGAATAAGGTCTATTATCAGAAGACGTTAACCACACCGGAGGCGAAATGATGAACAAGGTTGCTCAATATTACCGTGAACTGGTCTCCTCGCTCAGCGAACGGCTCCGCCATGGAGAGCGCGATATCGACGCGCTGGTGACACAGGCGCGGGAAAAAATCGCCCGCGCCGGCGATCTCACGCAGAGCGAGATCGAGTCGGTGATTGCGGCAGTAAAACGCGATCTCGAGGAGTTTGCCCGCAGCTACGAAGAGAGTCATGAAGACGAGAGCGACAGCGTGTTTATGCGGGTGATCAAAGAGAGCCTGTGGCAGGAACTGGCTGATATCACCGACAAAACGCAGCTCGAGTGGCGCGAAGTCTTTCAGGATCTGAATCACCACGGCGTGTACCACAGCGGTGAGGTGGTCGGCCTGGGCAATCTGGTCTGCGAGAAGTGTCACTATCACCTGGCAGTGTATACCCCGGACGTGCTGCCGCGCTGTCCGAAGTGTGGCCACGATCAGTTCCAGCGTCGGCCCTTCGAACCCTAAGCGGTGCGAAAACGATGCGCGAGGCTTCGCGCATCGTGGTTTGTCTTATTTCACGGTGTTGACTTCGGTGCTCTTGAAATACTGTTTCCCACCCATGTCGCTAACATATTTCTGCGATGAGTTGAGTACCAGTTTATCGGCGGTTAAGGTCCCGACGCCGCATTTCGCCAGGCCCAGTATGCCGCAACTTTTACCACCATTGACCACTTTGGTGGCGGTTAACGTCATATTGCCGCCCGCGCTGAGGGTGGAATAGTTGTAGATCGCGCCTTTATTTTTGGTATTTAAGGTCAGGTCGCCGGTGCTGCTGATCTGCCCTTCGTTGGTGATATCTGAGTAGGTCGTGATTGAAATATTCTTTGCATTGATAGTGCCATTGTTGCTTACCACGCCATGATCGGTGGTGATATCGGCCGCCTTCATATAACCATTTTGATTCAGCCAGTAGCTGTGGGCGGTAATGGCATTGGTGGCTTCCATGCGACCGCTGGTGCTTTGCGCCAGCGTACCGTTGGTCTGCAGGTTGATATTTTCGCCTGTGATATTACCGAGGTTATAGATTTCCCCGCTGTTTGCGCTGCCATCCTGCTTAAGCGACTGAATGGTGGTTTGGCCGGTAGAGTTAATGTTGCCGGTGTTTTTAAAGCTGTCGCCAACAAACGTCAGGCTGGTATTTTTGGCGCTGATTTTGCCTTCATTGAAGAAATCGCCCATCGCCGTGATGGAAATCTGGTTATTTGACAGCAATGAGGATTTTTCCTCGTTGCTGATTTTCCCGCCGCTGGTCAGCGTTAAACCGTTGGTGCCGGTGATCGAACCGGATTTAAAGCTCGTGATGTTACTGTTGGCGGAGGCAATCAGCTGGCCGCCGGTGAGCGATCCAGTATTGACGATAGAGCTCCCACTGGAAAGCATTAAGTAATAAGCGCCGGCGATGCTGCCGTCATTGGTGATCCCCGTGGCGGTGGAAACCTGGCTCAGCAAACCTTTGCCCGTTATTGTCCCTTTGTTCAGCAGGTTACCGTTGCTGGTGAGCTGCAGCGTGCTGTTAGCGACAATGGAGCCCTGGTTACGTACGCCAAAGCCGATGTTATTGCCGACCATGCTGATGCTGTTGGCGGTGATGCCGCCAAGGCTGCTGACGTCGATGCTGTACTGCGGGTTGATCGTCATTTCGATAAGCGTCGCTTGTTTACCTGCAGAGGTTATCGCGCCAGAGCTGTTATCCATGGTGAAGCGACCTGCGCTGACCAGGGCATTATTGGCCTGTACTTTACCGTTAATCTTAATCGCGTCGGCGAGCAGAACCGCGTAGCCGTTAGCGGCGTTCATGCCATTTTCGCCGATGGTGAGGGTGCCGCCCGATACGGTATAGCTGCCGATGGCCCCGTCGTCGGTCATATTAACCTTACCGGTGGTCAGGATGGCCTTGTTGGTATTGACAAAGCTACAGCCGGAGCAGGTTATGCCGTTCGGGTTGGCGATCACCACGTCCGCTTTCTGACCGTTAACTTCGATAAAGCCCTTCAGGCTACTGGCGTTTTTAGAGGTGACCTCGTTCAAAATCACCGAGGCGCTGCCGGCGGTCAGATTATTGTTACGAGCGATATTGCCAAAGGTGCTGTGGCTGACATCGTCGCCGCTGTTATTGAGGATGGTGCCATTGGTGCCAACGTTGAAGTCGCGGTACAGGTTATGGGAGACGCCGGCGGCGTTCGGCTTTTCAATATCAATAACCGTGGCGCCGGAAGAGTGCGTATAGCTGGTCGGGTCGGCATACACCACCGACGAGGTTAATACTGCCGCCAGCGCGACATAAGAAGCTTTAAACTTAAACATTTTATTTATTCCTTTAAATTAAGATTAATAAACAACGTAGCTGAAAGAATCGATAATGATTGAATTAATACCTCCACTGTAATGAAAAGCCCATATTCAGAGCGTCGCTATGAAACTTATCTGGTTTACTGAGCGGGGTGCTAATAAACAGATCGTATTGCGTTGACCATAGCTCGCCGCGCAGGCCGCTGACGGCGCCGGAAAGGACTTTGCCTTTTTGATACAGATCGGCGCCAATAAGGCGACCCACATCCGCGCCCAGATAGAATTGCCGCTCGCTGCTGGGCAGATCCCAGATAAAATCGTTGCGCCAGTACCATCCCTGATTGCCGGACAGGCTGTTTTCACCGTCAAAACCGCGCACGCTCCAGCGACTACCAATATTGAATTTATTATCGGAAGCGAGTTTGTCCGGGCTGAACTGGGCGCTCAAGCGGGGAGCCCAGGTAAATTTGTCGCCGGTGGCGTCAAATTTCATTAGCGCCTGCAGATTACCATGCACGATCCGTGACAGCGGGCTGTATAACCCGGCCTTTTCCTCCGGCGTTGGCGTTGAGCTGAGCCACGGCAGGCTGCGCTGGATGCCGATGCTGGCATCAACAATCTTTTTGTTAAAGTAGTGCTGGTGGTTGAGGGTGAACTCCCAGGCGGGTGTCTGCTTGCGCATCACCTGTAACTCACTGCCGCCGAAGTAATAATGCGAGGTACTCTTGGCGATCCGCAGGTCGGCGGTGGTTTTTTGCTGCCGGGTGTGGGAGAGCAGACGACTCAGCGTGGCGCTGTAGTAGCGATTTTTACTCTTATAATCCATCGTCGACCAGTTGCCGTTAAACTGCTGGCGATACTGGCTGTATGCCCCGTAGGCGCTGAGTGTCCAGTAGCCGAAGGGGATGGAGTAATACAGGCTGCCGTTGTGGTTGCCGTCGTTATGCTGATTGAATTCAATATCGCCCCCGCCGGAAAGGTACAGGATATCGTTGAGGGTGGTCAGGTCATAGAGATAGAGGGCGCCGCCGGCCTGGTAGCGGCCGCTGGCTTTGCTGCCGGCGTCGTCAAGCCAGGCGCCAAGCTGCCATTTTTTCGCCAGGCTGCGGGCAATCTGGATATCGCTTTCTCCCTCGTGCTGGCCTGGCAGCAGTTTCATGTGCGCCGTGGCGCCGGGCAGACGCTGCAGATTGGCCATCCCCTGCTCAAGATCGCTTAAGCGCAGGATTGTGCCGGAAGAGGTTGGCAGTGAATTCCACAGGCGGGTGGTGTCCGAGCCGTCGGCATAGCCGATAGCGCCCACTTTGCCATAGTGCAGCGTCAACCTGAGCATGCCCTGCTCCAGCGACTGGGAGGGCACATCAATCAGGGAGGTGATGTAGCCTTGCGCAATCAGCTCGTTTTGCAAGGTATAGGCCAGCAGGCGAATACCTTCGCTGCCGAGGCAGCGGCCCTGCGCCTGCTGCGCGGTTTTCGCCAGTAATTTCCGGGTGAGCGCCTGGTTATCGGAGTCGATATCGACCCGGTTGATCAATTTACAATGCGTTTCCTCAGGGAAAGGGATACCCTGCGGCGCCACGCGCTGTTGTGAAGACTGAAAGTCCTGTTGCTGCGGAGCCAGCGCCTCCTGGCGGGCTTTATCCTGTTCCGTCTGGTGAGCCGAGGTGGTCAACTGTGCGGCCCCGGCGGCTGAGGTGCCCGCCAGAGTGATAAACAGTAGCCCGGTGAGCGTGCGAGATCGAATTAACATGAAGCAATATCCATTTGTTTCATTGGTTCGGTGGCGCATCCGTTATTCTGCGTGCGGCAGAGAATATTGATGGCCTTTATTTCGCGCAGGCGAGGTCAGGCAAGAATATTATATTCAATTAATAAAATAATCGTGCAACGAACCTGTTACGAGGCGTTATATGCTAGCGGCGGTAGTGAAGCAGATCCACGAATTCATTAGTGAATTCTTTATGAATTGATCAATTTAATAAATAAGTTCAGCTTTTATCACTGAGGTTTATTTGGTACGTAAATGATAGTAGCGATAACCGGCCACATAAATAATATTGAAGAATAATATGGCGGGAAAGATAAGCTGCGCATACCGGGCGGTATGCGCAGCGAATAACGATTAATGCAGAATTTTGGCGAGGAAATCTTTGGCGCGATCGGATTGCGGATTGGCAAAGAAGGCTTCTTTATCGGCATCTTCGACAATCTTCCCTTCATCCATAAAGATCACCCGGTTCGCCACCTTGCGGGCAAAACCCATTTCATGGGTCACGACCATCATGGTCATCCCCTCGTTGGCCAGTTCGACCATGACGTCCAGCACCTCGTTAATCATCTCCGGGTCAAGCGCTGAGGTGGGCTCATCAAACAGCATAGCGATCGGGTCCATACACAGGGCACGGGCAATGGCCACGCGCTGCTGCTGACCACCGGAGAGCTGCGCCGGATATTTTTCCGCATGCGCCGCCAGGCCAACGCGCTCCAGCAATTTGAGGCCTTTCTTGCGCGCTGATGCTTTATCGCGGTTAAGCACTTTGACCTGCGCCAGCGTCAGGTTGTCGATAATCGACAGATGAGGGAACAGTTCAAAATGCTGAAAGACCATTCCGACGTGCGAGCGCAGTTTAGCCAGGTTGGTCTTTTTATCGTTAACCACGGTGCCGTCGACGATAATCTGCCCCTGTTGCACAGGCTCAAGGCCGTTTACGGTTTTAATCAGCGTGGATTTACCGGAGCCTGACGGCCCGCAGACCACCACGACTTCACCTTTTTTCACTTCCGTGGAGCAATCGGTCAGCACCTGAAAGTGACCATACCATTTTGAAACGTTTTTCAGGGTAATCATTACACAGTCCTTTTCTTCAACCAGCTGACCAACAGCGAGGCGCTGAGGCTAATCACAAAATAGACGCCGCCCGCGAACAGGATCATTTCGACCTGGGTTCCGTCGCGCTCACCAATGGTGGAGGCGGTACGGAAGAAGTCGGCGAGGCTCAATACATACACCAGCGAGGTATCCTGGAACAGGACGATCCCCTGGGTAAGCAGCAGCGGCACCATGGCGCGGAAGGCCTGCGGCAGGATCACCAGCCGCATTGACTGCCAGTGGGTCATCCCCAGCGCCAACGCGGCGCCGGACTGGCCGCGGGAGATGCTCTGGATGCCGGCGCGGATAATCTCTGAGTAGTAGGCGGCTTCGAACATCGAAAAGGCCACCATCGCCGAGATCAGGCGAATATCCGTTTTCGGCGACAGCCCCAGCACATTCTGCAGGAAGCCCGGAACAATCAGGTAAAACCACAGCAGGACCATCACCAGCGGGATAGAACGGAATACGTTAACGTAGGTTTTAGCAAACCAGGCCAGCGGCAGAAAGCTGGACAGGCGCATCACCGCCAGCAGGGTGCCCCAGACGATACCGACCACGATGGCGATCACCGTAATCTTCAGGGTGATCACCAGCCCTGCCAGCAGATAGGGCATAGACGGAACGATCGAACTCCAGTCAAAATCGTACATTATTTGCCTCCCATATTGCCAGGCAGGCGAACCTTACGCTCGACCACATACATAATCAGCATAATCACCGCGTTGATGAAGACGTAGGCCAGGGTGATGGCCGTAAAAGACTCCCAGGCATGAGCGGAGTAGTCCAGCAGTTTGCCCGCCTGCGCGGCCATATCGGCAAGACCGATGGTGGAGGCGATGGCCGAGTTTTTCACCAGGTTCATCATTTCCGAGGTCATCGGCGGCACGATAACGCGGTAGGCGTTCGGCAGCAGCACGTAGCGGTAGGTTTGCGGCAGGGTCAGGCCCATCGCCAGACCGGCGTTCTTCTGCCCGCGCGGCAGCGACTGAATGGCGGCGCGTACCTGCTCGCAAACGCGGGCGGCGGTAAACAGCCCCAGGCACAGCATGGAGGAGACAAAGAACTGAATGTTTGGGTCCAGCTCCGATTTAAACCACATGCCGATATTTTCCGGCAGGAATTCCGGCACCACCAGGTACCAGGTAAAGAACTGCACGATCAGCGGCACGTTGCGAAACAGTTCGACATAGCAGGTGCCAATGCCCGAGAGGAAGCGATTGGGGACCGTGCGTAAAATGCCAAACAGTGAGCCGACGAGAAAAGCGATGATCCAGGCCGAGATGGAGAGGGCGACGGTTATCTGAAAACCGCTCCACAGCCAGCCCAGGTAGGTAGTGTTGCCGAAGGGGGCCTGTTGCAGGAATATCCCCCAGTTCCAGTCTATTGACATACATGACTCCTGGAAAAAAAAGGGTAGCCATTGCTACCCTCGAAGACGGTTGTCCAGCTTGTTTCGGTATTCGCGGCGGCTGGGGAACGACCAGCCACCGTATAGTCTGTCCGTGCTGTGACAATCATCGGGAGGGCAGGATATCCCGCCCCTGGTTGTTATAATTAGTTCAGTGCTTTGTCATTAGGTGATTTGAACAGCGCTTTCATGTCGTCAGACAGTTCGAAGTTCAGGTTAAGGTTTTTCGGCGGAATTGGATTTTTGAACCATTTATCAAACCATTTCGCCGCTTCGCCAGAGGTCTGGGCCTGAGCAACGGTTTCATCGACCAGCGCTTTGAACGACGGATCGTCTTTACGCAGCATGCAGCCATAGGCTTCTTTCGACTGTGCGGTGCCGACGATTTCCCAGTTATCCGGTTTCTTCGCCTTGGCGCGTTCGCCGGCCAGCAGAGCGTCATCCATCATAAAGGCCACGGCGCGTCCGCTTTCCAGGGTGCGGAAAGAGTCGCCATGATCTTTGGCGCTGATAATGCGCATATTCATTTTTTTCTCATCGTTCAGCTTATGCAGCAGGATCTCTGAGGTGGTTCCGGAGGTGACAACGACCGCTTTATCCTTCAGGTCCGGGAAATCTTTGATCGGACCGCCTTTCTTCACCAGCAGACGGGTGCCGACCACGAAGATGGTATCGGAGAAGGCCGCCTGTTTCTGGCGCTCAAGGTTGTTGGTGGTTGAGCCGCACTCGAAATCAAAGGTGCCATTCTGCAGCAGCGGGATACGGTTCTGCGAGGTGACAGGGATCAGTTTGACCTGCAGGTCCGGCTTGTTCAGCTTTTTCTTGATGGCATCAACGATGGCGTTGGAGTAGTCCTGAGAGTAGCCCACAACCTTCTGCTGGTTATCGTAGTAAGAGAACGGGACTGAAGATTCACGATGGCCGACAACGATAACCCCATTTTTGGCGATCTTATCCAGGGTGCTCTGGCCTGCCGCCGGGGCGGCATCTTCTGCGTGTGCCAGACCGGCGGTCACACCCATGACCAGCATTGCGGCGGCCAGTTTACGTAATTGCATATCCAACTCCTTATCCGTAGCGTCAGCGGCGCTATTGATACCCATTGTGATTGTGTGTGTTGTTATTCGAGGCACGCGTCCACGTGCCGCATTTGTATGTGTTTGTTAGCATTTAGTTTGGCTTAATGTAAAGATTTTGCTGTTTTATTGTTTATTTTTGCGAAGTGCTCCGCACCAATGGGAGGCAAAGATCTTCTATTGCACCAAAATAGCGCGACCGCCGAACGTTTATGGTGCAACCCGGTTGCACTGGGTCGGACGATGGCGCTACCAGGGAGAATAAAGCAATGACTGTGCCAGGATGGCTGGCGCGGGGAGAAAAAATGCCGGCGACGGGCGTCGCCGGCGGAGAAACTTATCGGCGACGCTGACGCAGGCTCATCAGTAGCGCAGCGAAGCCTAACAGCGCCGTCAGCGCCCATAGCGGCCAGTTGCCGGTGCGGGCGTAAGGGGTTAAGCCGCTGGTGGGCGTCACGGTGGTGGTCAACACCTCGCGGGTAAACTGCGGGATCATCTTCTGGATCTCGCCGCGCGGGCCGATCACCGCAGTAATGCCGTTGTTGGTGCTGCGCAGGAGTGGGCGGGCCAGCTCCAGGGCGCGCATCCGCGCCATCTGGAAGTGTTGCCACGGACCGATGGACTTACCGAACCAGGCGTCGTTGGAGATGGTCAGCAGGAAGTCGGTATCCGGCCGGAAGTTATCGCGTACCTGTTCCCCGAGGATGATCTCGTAGCAGATGGCGGCGGTCAGCTTCAGGTTATGCGCCATCAGCTGCGGCTGCACGTAGGGGCCGCGGCTGAAGGAGGACATCGGCAGGTCAAAGAACGGCGCCAGCGGACGCAGAATCGATTCCAGCGGCACAAACTCACCGAACGGCACCAGATGATTCTTGTTGTAACGGTTGGTCGAGTCGTAGCGGTACGGGTTATCTTTACCGAGGGTAATGATGGTGTTGTAGGTATCGTAGCGGTTCTGCTTATTGAGACGCGCATCGACAATGCCGGTGATCAGCGAACTGTCTTTTGCGCGCAGCAGATCGTCCATCATGCTGAGGAACTGCTGCTGGTTGATCTCCAGATCCGGGATCGCCGACTCGGGCCAGATAATCAGCTGCGAGTGGCCGATATGCGGCTGGGTCAGCGCCAGGTAGGTTTTCAGGGTGTTGACCAGCTGCTTCTCGTCCCACTTCATGGCCTGTGGGATATCGCCTTGCACCAGCGAGACCTGGGTCGCGCGCTCCGGCAGCAGCTGATACCACTGGATATAGCGCAGCGGGAACGGCAGGGCGAGCAGCAGCGCGGCAATAGCCAGCGGCTTCCAGTTACGCTGGACGAGGGCCAGGGCCAGCAGGCCGCTAACCATCATCAGCAGGAAGTTGATCGCCTCGACGCCCATCACCGGCGCGAGACCTTTCAGCGGGCCGTCGATCTGGCTATAGCCGAACTGCAGCCATGGGAAGCCGGTCAGCACCCAGCCGCGCAGGAACTCGGTGATTTGCCAGACGACGGGAGCGGCGATAGCCACCCGCAGCCAGCTGGTTTTGGGCCACAGCCGGGAGAGCAGGCCGGCAAACAGGCCGGTATAGAGCGAGAGATAGGCCGCCAGCAGAACGACGAGGAAGACGTTAACCGGACCTGGCATACCGCCGAATTGCGCGATGCTGACATAGACCCAGTTGATACCGGTGCCAAACAGCCCGAATCCCCAGAAATAGCCGATCCCGGCGCTTTGCAGCGGGCGTCGGTTGAGGGTCAACGCCTGCAGACCGATCAGCGAAACGATAGCTGCCGGCCAGAAGTCATAAGGTGAAAAAGCCAGCGTTCCGCTGGCTCCGAATAGCAGCGCCAGCAGCAGACGTACGCCCTGGCGTTCAAGAAGAGAGGCAAATACCATTTAGGCTAATCGTCCCGTAAATTAACGCCTGTTGCCACAGGCTATGCTGTTTGCCAGCAGGGGGAGGGGACAGCCGGGGATCGCCCACGGTCTGTCTCCCGGCTGGCTGTGACCTTCAGCGCCGCGGCTTACTCTTCCAGCTTCGGCTGGGGAGCGTCATCGGGCAGCTTTACATGCACCTGAATGATACGACGGCTATCTGCCATTGCCACCTTGAATTGGTAACCATCAATGTCGATAGATTCGCCGCGGGCTGGCAGATGACCAAAGGCCTGCATCACCAGCCCACCAATGGTATCCACTTCTTCATCGCTGAAGTGCGTGTCGAAGGCGTCGTTGAAGTCTTCGATGGAGGCCAGAGCGCGCACCGTCCAGGTGTGGCGGCTCAGCTGGCGGAAATCGATATCTTCTTCTTCGTCGTATTCGTCTTCAATTTCCCCGACGATGAGCTCAAGGATATCCTCGATGGTCACCAGGCCGGAGACGCCGCCGAATTCGTCAATAACGATCGCCATATGGTAGCGCTGTGAGCGAAACTCTTTCAGCATGCGGTCGACCCGCTTGCTTTCCGGGACGACAACCGCCGGCCGTAACACTTTTTCCATGCTGAAGGCTTCGGCGTCGCTGCGCATAAACGGCAGCAGATCCTTGGCCATCAGAATCCCTTCGATGTGATCTTTATCTTCACTGATGACCGGGAAACGCGAGTGGGCGGATTCGATAATGACATCCAGGCACTCGTCCAGCGTCTGGTTACGTTTCAGGGTTATCATTTGTGAACGGGGGATCATAATGTCGCGGACCCGCTGGTCGGCGATATCCATTACCCCTTCGAGCATGTCACGCGTATCTTCATCGATAAGATCGTTCTGCCCGGAATCACGGATCAGCGCCAGCAGTTCATCACGGTTTTTCGGTTCCCCGTGAAAAAGCTGGCTGAGTAACAGGGAGAAAAATCCCTTTTTGCTGTTTACTGTGTCACTACTGTGTGAATTGTCGTCGCTCATGGCGTCGTTTGGGTTCTCATGTTGATTTAACTGTCGCTCGTCGCGCGTAAACTCAGCGCCGGACGGCATGGGTTGCCTGACGTTCAGGCTGGCAAAATGCAGGAACAGCGGCCGGATGCGGCGCAAGCGCCGCCATCCGGCAGGGGGCTATTCAGCAATCTTCTCGGAAATGTACGGGTCCTCATAGCCCAGAGCAAGCATTATCTCTGTTTCAAGGCCTTCCATCTCTTCCGCTTCGTCGTCTTCGATATGATCGTAGCCCAGCAGATGCAGGCTGCCGTGCACCACCATATGCGCCCAGTGCGCCTCCAGCGGTTTACCTTGCTCGCTGGCTTCCTGCTCCACCACCTGACGGCAGATGATCAGATCGCCGAGCAGCGGCATTTCAATCCCCGGCGGCGCTTCAAACGGGAAGGAGAGGACGTTGGTCGGCTTATCCTTGCCGCGGTAGGTCAGGTTCAGCTCGTGGCTTTCTGCAACATCGACCAGACGAATCGTTAACTCTGACTCCTCCTGAAATGGCGGAATGACGGCATCGACCCAGCGCTGAAAAAGGGCTTCGTCCGGCAGGCCGCTGGTCTCTTCGCAGGCCAGCTGTAAATCGAGGATCACCTGACTCATTTTTGCTCCTGTTCCTGGGCTTCGCGTTTGCGCTCGGCGGCCAGTTCTGCTTTACGTTTCTGGTCTGCGGCTTCCCACGCCTCATAGGCGTTCACGATGCGGGCAACCACCGGATGGCGCACCACGTCTTCGCTATGGAAGAAGTTGAAGCTGATCTCATCGACTTCGGCCAGCACTTCGATGGCGTGGCGCAGACCGGATTTGGTGCTGCGCGGCAGGTCAATCTGCGTGATATCGCCGGTGATCACCGCCTTGGAGTTAAAGCCGATGCGGGTCAGGAACATCTTCATCTGTTCAATGGTGGTGTTCTGGCTTTCATCAAGAATGATAAAGGCGTCATTCAGCGTTCGTCCGCGCATATAGGCCAGCGGGGCCACTTCGATGACGTTACGCTCAATCAGCTTCTCCACTTTCTCAAAGCCGAGCATCTCAAACAGCGCGTCATACAGCGGGCGCAGATATGGGTCGACTTTCTGGCTCAGATCGCCGGGCAGGAAGCCGAGCTTTTCGCCAGCCTCGACGGCCGGACGGGTCAGCAGAATACGGCGGATCTCCTGACGCTCCAGCGCATCGACCGCCGCCGCCACCGCCAGATAGGTTTTACCCGTCCCCGCCGGACCCACGCCGAAAGTGATGTCATGATCGAGGATATTGGCGATGTACTGCGCCTGGTTCGGCGTACGCGGTTTGATCACCCCGCGCTTGGTCTTGATATTGACGGCTTTCCCGTACTCCGGCACGCTCTCGGCGCTCTGCTCCAGCACGCGCGCCTCTTTGATCGCCAGATGGATCTGCTCCGGCTCAATATCCTGAATCTGACCGCGCATCGGCGCCGTATCGACATACAGGCTGCGCAGAATATCGGCGGCGGCGTGTACGCAAATAGCGCGTCCGGTCAGTTTAAAGTGATTGTCACGGCGGTTGATCTCAATGCCTAACCGACGCTCCAGCTGTTTGATATTGTCGTCAAACGGGCCGCACAAGGCTAACAGGCGTGCGTTATCCGCTGGCTCCAGGGTAATTTCACGAGTGTCTATGTTCAAACTGTTCCTCTTTACGCAGGTGGCCGGACGCGGCGCGTGGCCGGCTAATCAGGAAATTATTTACGTCACAGGAAAATGGCGCAAGCATTGCTGTAGATATAGGGACGGAGAGAGGAATTACAAGGCCTGCCGGAACCGACAGGCCTGAAGGGATCACGGCTGATAGATACCCACGCCAAGATCGTTCTCTTTACGGGTGCGGGCAATCACTGATTCAGGTGATTCAGCGATACGCAGACCCATCTCCGCCTCGGTACGCACGATTTTGCCGCGCAGCGAGTTGGTGTAAACATCGACGATTTCAACATCGACGAATTTACCGACCATATCCGGCGTACCTTCGAAGTTGACCACGCGGTTGTTCTCGGTGCGCCCGGAAAGCTCCATCAGGCTCTTACGCGACGTGCCTTCCACCAGAATGCGCTGTACCGTGCCGAGCATGCGACGGCTCCAGGCCATCGCCTGCTGGTTGATCCGCTCCTGCAGAATATACAGACGCTGCTTTTTATCCTCCTCCGGCACGTCATCGACCATATCGGCCGCCGGGGTGCCCGGACGAGCGGAGAAGATAAAGCTGTAGCTCATATCGAAATTGACGTCGGCGATTAGCTTCATCGTCTTTTCGAAATCGTCTGTAGTTTCGCCAGGGAAGCCGACAATAAAGTCAGAGCTTATCTGAATATCCGGGCGCGCCTCACGCAGCTTGCGAATAATCGCTTTGTACTCCAGCGCGGTATGGGTGCGTCCCATCAGATTCAGAACCCGGTCAGAACCGCTCTGCACCGGCAGGTGCAGGAAGCTCACCAGTTCCGGCGTATCGCGATAGACCTCGATGATATCGTCGGTAAATTCGATCGGGTGGCTGGTGGTGAAGCGAATACGGTCGATGCCGTCGATAGCGGCGACCAGACGCAGCAGATCGGCAAAGCTGCCGGTGGTGCCGTCGTAATTCTCACCGCGCCAGGCGTTAACGTTCTGGCCCAGCAGATTAACCTCACGCACGCCCTGCGCCGCCAGCTGGGCGATTTCAAACAGGATATCGTCGCACGGACGGCTGACCTCTTCTCCGCGGGTGTACGGCACCACACAGTAGGTGCAGTATTTGTTGCAACCTTCCATAATCGAAACAAAGGCGGTCGGGCCGTCGGCGCGCGGCTCTGGCAGGCGATCGAATTTTTCAATTTCCGGGAAGCTGATATCAACCACCGGGCTGCGGTTGCCGCGCACGGCGTTAATCATCTCCGGCAGGCGGTGCAGGGTTTGCGGCCCGAAAATAATATCGACATAGTGTGCGCGCTGACGAATATGGTCGCCTTCCTGGGAGGCCACGCAGCCGCCAACGCCAATAATCAGGTCCGGGTTTTTCTCTTTCAGCAGCTTCCAGCGTCCGAGCTGATGGAAAACTTTTTCCTGGGCCTTCTCACGAATTGAGCAGGTATTGAGCAACAGCACATCTGCTTCTTCCGCCACTTCGGTCAGTTGATACCCATGTGTCGCATCCAGCAGATCGGCCATCTTTGATGAATCATACTCGTTCATCTGACAGCCCCAGGTTTTAATATGGAGTTTTTTTGTCATTGACTTGCTCATGCTCAGTAATAGATATCCAAAACGCGGGGATATATACAGGGTGAATTTCGCTTTCCAGGGCGCGTATTGTAATGCTTTGGTCGCCCCCTGACCAGTGCGAGCGTTATCACCGCAAGGGAACAAAAAATCCGGTAAACTTAACGGATTCTGCTTTAAGGATAATAGCCATGACAATTCACGCAACAGATGTCGCCATCGTGGGCGGCGGCATGGTCGGCGGCGCCCTGGCGTTGGGGCTGGCGCAACAGGGATTTACCGTGACGGTGCTTGAGAAAACGGCGCCTCCGGCTTTCGATCCGGCATCCGCCCCGGATGTGCGGATCTCGGCTATCAGCGCAGCTTCGGTCGGCCTGCTGAAGAGCCTCGGCGTCTGGGATGCCGTACGGGCGATGCGCGTCCACGCTTATCGTCGTCTGGAGACCTGGGAGTGGGAGAGCGCGCACGTCGCCTTTGACGCCGCTGAGCTCAAACTGCCGGAGCTGGGCTACATGGTCGAGAACAAGGTCCTGCAATGGGGCCTCTGGCAAGCGCTGGCGGCGCATGAAGGGGTCACCCTGCGCGTTGGTAGCGAACTGGAGGCGATGCAGCGCGGCGAGGCGCATACCGTGCTGCATTTACGCGAGGGAGAGGCGATCCACGCCCGGCTGGTGATCGGCGCCGACGGCGCCAATTCTCAGGTGCGGGAGATGGCCGGCATCGGCGTACACGCCTGGCAGTATCAGCAGTCTTGTATGCTGATCAGCGTCGAATGCGCCGACGATCCCGGCGACAGCACCTGGCAGCAGTTTACCCCCAGCGGGCCGCGCGCCTTCCTGCCGCTGTTCGACCACTGGGCCTCGCTGGTCTGGTACGACACGCCTGCGCGGATCCGTCAGCTGCAGGGCATGACCATGGCGCAACTCCAGCAGGAGATCGCCAGTCACTTTCCGGCGCGGCTGGGTCGTGTGACGCCGCAGGCGGCCGGCGCTTTTCCGCTCACCCGGCGTCATGCGCTGCAGTATGTCCAGCCCGGCCTGGCGCTGGTGGGCGATGCGGCGCATACCATTCATCCGCTGGCGGGGCAGGGGGTTAACCTTGGCTACCGCGATGTGGATGCCCTGCTGGAGATCCTGGCGGAAGCGCGCGGTCGAGGCGAAGACTGGGCCAGCCTGCTGGTGCTGAAGCGCTACCAGGCGCGGCGGCGAGCGGATAATTTTATCATGCAGTCGGGGATGGATTTGTTTTATGCCGGTTTCAGCAATGACCTGGCGCCGGTGCGGATGCTGCGTAATATTGGCCTGATGGCGGCTGAACGCGCCGGGGTGTTGAAGCGTCAGGCGCTGAAGTATGCCTTAGGCTTGTAAAACCGGCTTCCCGGGCAGGGGCGTAGTGGAGAGCGCCTGCCCGGCAGTCAGTACTGCGTAAGCGTGTCAGGACGCCAATAGCAAAAAAGCTCACCGAAGTGAGCTTTTTTGCATTTAAGTGGCTGGGGTACGAGGATTCGAACCTCGGAATGCCGGAATCAGAATCCGGTGCCTTACCGCTTGGCGATACCCCAACAAATTGTTTCGGAATTATCGATGCGTATCGATACGTCCTGAATATGGTGGCTACGACGGGATTCGAACCTGTGACCC